>JALYXC010000137.1 GCA_030947315.1 Verrucomicrobiota bacterium
TTCCAAACGACTATCGCGCTTCGACCATTGAGATGAAAGACGACCGCGTCATCACGGGCATCGTAAAAAAACAGGATGAAAAATCAGTCACCATTTTGACGCCGACAGAAACTCTCACGATTCCGAAAAATGAAATTGCGACGTTAAAACAAAATGAACTTTCGATGATGCCGGAAGGTTTGATGGACGCGCTCAGCGAGCAGGAAGTGCGCGATTTGATTTATTATTTGAGCCGACCCGGTCAAGTTCCCATGGCAAAAACGGGACACTAGATTCTGAGCGAATTGATCTCTCAGTTAGGGATTTAATTTTAAAAACGTGATTCCGCCAGCAGAAATTGCAAAAGTCGCTTTTTGTTTTTTCAATTTGAGCGAAATGAGTTTTCCATCTTGCGGATCAAGTTCTTTCAACTTTTTGGTTTTTTTGTCGAACGAGACCGTTGTCAAAATAGGTTTTTGCAAATCGCGGTTCACTATGACTGCCCAGCGCGAAGCGTCTACGTGTTTAAAAAAGCCGATGATGAGTTCTGAATTTTCGCTTACCTGAATCGGCGCGTCGGGCGGGAGTTTCATACATCCCGCCGGTATTTTTCCTGTGTGAAAAACTTCGGTGGAAGTTAGTTGCATCAGCATCGGTGCCAAAGTTTTCAGTTCGCGATTTATTTTTTTTGCGAGTTCAAATTTCGCCGTGCGTTTTCCTTTTTGGTCGATGATGCCGTTGTGAAAATTGGATTCGACATCGGTCGGCGTAAAATAGGTGAAATAAAAAAGCGCTTTGCTGCCGTAAGCCAGCGCGATGTTGACCTGCCAGCGCAAATCGGTTTCGGACGGGTCGCGATACGTCCCGTGCGGTGTGGTCTGAAAAATAAATCCGAATGGAATGTCGTGCTTGATTCCGGCGCGACGGATGGTTTCCATGTTTTCAAAAAAATTTCCGCGCGTGAAATTTTTTTCAAAAAACGGGTAGTGGTCGTAACACAGCAGACGCGGCGTGACGGTGCGGCAATACATTTCAACGTAGGCTTCGTAATTCGTGCCTCCCAATTGCTCGGCCGTCGCGTAGTTCGGCATGAGATTGAGAAACGGCAGATGCGCTGGGTCTTTTTTGAGGAGATAATGATTCTGCGCGGCGAGAAATTTGAAATTTTGCAGGCGCGGTTCGTCGTTCAAAAAAAGTCCTGCGTAGGCGGGATGTTTTGAATACTCGGTGAGAATGGCATCCATGTTCGCCGAGAAATTTGGATGGGTTTCAACGTAAGTGTCGCGTCGCCCGTCCATCGGGAAAAATTTCAATCCATGCTTTTCGCAGGCGTCGAGGATGGCTTTATTTTCGGCGACGGAAGCTCCCGCGCATGGCGGTAGAACATGGGTGAAATGGGCTTCGGCAACTTCGGCATATTGCGCGTCGTAATTTAGGGAAGGCGGCGGCGCGCACCAAAAGCTGATGATGAAAGGATTAGATTGAGCCGCGTTGGCTGCACACGCAATAAAAACTGTGACGACAATTTGAAAAAATAAATTCATCTTGTCGCTGGAAATTTAGCGCACGGAAAGGAAATCAATTCCCGGTTGAGTGTAGGAAAAAGTCATTTCGGCCGGGACGAATTTCGCGAAATTTTTCGCATGAGAATCGGCAAATAAAATATTCAATCGCCCGGCGTGCGCGGCAGGTTTGTTGGCGAACAAAGTGTCTTGCGAATAATTGTCCGGGTCGGCGTCGCTGTTTGGAAACTGAAAATTATTATCGCCGGAAAGAATGTAGGCCGACGGCAGTTGAATTTTTTTCAACGAAACCGGTGCGGCGACTCCAGCCTCAATGTAAGCCGCCCGCGAACCCATAAAATAATTGAACGACGACTTGTCAAAGACGCGGCTGTAGGACGGGCAGCGCAGAACATTTGTGTTGTGATAATAGCTGAGAAGCACGCGAGTCCACGGCGCAGGATTCGTGCTGTTCCACGCCAGGTCGGCACCGGCCATCGGCAGGAGAGAATTATTTTCGTCGCCATACATTCCCAGCGCGAAGCCGAGTTGCCGGAGGTTGCTGGTGCATTGAACAATCAACGCGCGCTCTTTCGCTTTCGAAAGCGTGGGCAAAAGCATTCCGGCGAGAATCGCGATGATGGCGATGACCACGAGCAGTTCAATCAACGTAAACGCGGCGCGAAATTGTTTTGGAAATTTCATGGGCGGAAAATGTTTTCGAAATCTAGCAGAGAACATCGGGCAACCGAAGAAAAATATTCAGCGGCTCAGTGAGAATTTTCCCGCGCTAAACTTACGACCGGCTCAGTTCCCCATGTATAAACGTGAACGCCATACGGAGAAAATCGTTCGTTCAATTCACCTTTCGCCGAGGGTTTTGTCGCGCGTATTTCAAAAGGCAGATTCAATTCAGCCGGAGCTTCTTCGAGTTGAATTTCACTTTGCACAAATTTTGGCGACATGTTAATGGCGATTATCATGCCGGAATTTTTTGAAGCAAAACGAACGCGCGCTTGGACATTTGTGTTGCCAGTTTTCAACATTGCTTCGCGGCCGGGCGCGACGAGGCGAGGAATTAAACTTTGAATTTCTTTATTAATTGTGGCGACGGCTTGCCAGGTTCTCGGCTGCTGCGGCCAATAAGAAAAATAGAGAATGCCGGTCGCGCGATGAACGAGTGCTTGATACACCATGAATCGAACTTCGTGCGGCAGCGGCACAGCCCAGACGCCGTTGTCCGCTTCCGGCCCGCCAAAAGTCTGGATGTAAGTCCACTGCGGCCACGACGCGCCATGAATTCGCCTCGCTTCATCCATCATGATGCTGACGCCCATGATATTTTTGTCGCGCTTGGCCGTGATGGGATAAATGTCCGTCATCGTAAAATCGCAAGCGGCCTTGAATTCGGTCAACGCTTCAAACGACGTGTGACACAGGCCAATCGGATGAGTCGGGTCTTTCGTTTTCAAATCGAGAAAACGTTTGCGTACACTCTCCGCCGTCGTGCCACGATTCTCCGGTTCATCACTCAAATACCACGCAAGCAAAGCGGGATGATTCGTCGCCGCGATAATCCACTCCGGCCCAGTGTGGCAAACGGCCATCAATCCATGCTCATGCAGCAGGCCAAGCTGGTTGGTGGCGAAGCCATTTAACACGGTGTTGAATTGCAGTTCGTGAAGTTCCGCGAGAACGGTGGGATTGAGGTCGTAAGTAAAAATGCCAATTGGAAAAAATGGTAGGCCATCAACGAGCGCGATGCCTTCGTCATTGAAACTGACATGTGAACCAACCGATGCGCCAAGGGCGATTTGCGCGGTACTGCACAAAAGGAAAACCGACCTTAAAATTTTTAAAAAAGAAATCAAAGCTCTTCGACCACGCGACTATCGCAATAATTTTTCATAATCAGGAATCATTCCACTTGCCGATTCACTTCGACTCAGCTTTTTTCATCACGTCGCTGAGTTTCACCGAGCAGCCGCCCTGACGTTTGCTTTCGTCGGCGGCTTCCATAAACGCGAACATTTCCAAGGTTTCGTCGGGCGAAACCGGCGCAATTTTCGTTTGAAAAAATTTCATAATTTCTTTGACGAGCGGCGCGTAATCGCCATCGCCATTTTGTTGGGCAATCGCTTTGCTTCCAAAAACAATTACTTTGTGCGGCGTGACGGCGTGACGCAGTCCGCGCAGCGTTCCAACTTTTCCGCCGCGCCAGATTCCGGTCACTTCGTCGGTATCAGCCGTCGCGGTGCGGACCACCGATTCGCAACCGGTTCCCATCACGGTAAAAAGCGCCTCGGTCGGATGAATTCCGTACCAGAAAAAATCAGGATGATGCGGTTCTTTTTCGCTGGGGCCGTAGGAAATCGCGCCGCGAATTTCCCCGACATCCATTTTTTTTAGTTCAATCATGCTGTCGTAAAAACGATAAGCCGAAGAACTAAAACAAGGCGTGTTGAATTCTTTCGCGAGTCGAAAAATTTCAATCGCATCACGCAAGGTTCCGCCAATCGGCTTATCAATAAAAACCGGTTTGCCCGCTTTAAAAACCGGACGCGCCTGCTCCAAATGCGGGCGGCCATCCACGCTTTCCAAAAGCACGACATCAACCTGCGCGCAAAGTTCTTCAATGGTCGGAACAATTTTTACGCCAAAATTTTTTTCGAGTTTCGCGGTGTATTCATCGACGCGAGCAATGCTCGATTTAATATCCGCGCTCCCGCCTTTAAAAGCCGCCACAACTTTTCCACCCGCGACGTGATTTTGATCCGTTTTATCGTTGATCAATTTGGTGAACGCGACGCAATGAGAAGTATCGAGTCCAATGATTCCGATGCGCAAATCCGCTGCTGAAATAAAAGAACTTGAAGTGAGAAAAACAGTGGCTGCAAAAAAAGCGATTGGAAATTTCATAGTCTTTTATGCAATGGCAGGTGAGTCGCTCGCAAGAAATTTTCTCCTACAACGTTTTACTTAAACACTACTCAGGACTCTTGTTCAGAAATTTCAGAACTGCTTCTGTCCGGGATTGAACGTGGAGCTTTTCGTAAATGTTGCGGATATGCGCGCGCACAGTCCAGGTGCTGATAGAGAGAATGTCGCCGATTTCCTTAGTTTGATGCCCCTTGGCTAAATGGCTGAGAATTTCATACTCGCGGGGGGACAAATCCTTGGTTTTATCCGAGGTTTGTTTCTGTTGAAAATGCTCGACTAGTTGGCGGGCGATGTTGTTGGACATCGGCGCTCCGCCGGCGTGGACATCAGCGATGGCTTCCAAAAGTTTTGCCGCCGAAGTTTTTTTAATTAAATATCCGCTTGCGCCAGCCTTCAAAGAATCAAAAATTTGTTCGTTATCCACGTAAGCGGTCAGCATGATCACTTGCAAGGTTGACTTCATCGCCTTCAATTTTGAGACGCAGAGAACACCGGACATTTTTGGGAGGTTAATATCCATGAGCAGCACGTCAGGCCACTGCGCCGGAATTTCTTTTAAGGCAATTTCCGCGTTGGGATAAGCGCCGATACAACGAAAGCCATCCGCTCCGCCAATCAAAATTTCCAGGCTTTCGCGGAACCGGGTGTCATCTTCAACAATGGAAACTTTAATCGGCATTTTTTTTGTGATCGTTACTTGGTGGTGAATTCTTTTCTTAATGGAATTTTCAAAAGAATGCGAGTTCCTTTGCCCGGATCACTTTCGAGATCAAAATGACCTCCGATCTTTTTCATGCGTTCCTGCATATTTAGCAGGCCATTGCCAAAGGCCGATTTTTTTTTCATGGGAAATCCTTTTCCGTTGTCGGCCAGACTGAGGAACAAAGTCTCATTGTCAATGCGCAGGCCGACGCGCGCTTCAGAAGCTTGCGCATGTTTCACCATGTTGTGCAGAGCCTCTTTTACCACCAAAAAAAGATTATGTCGCATCTCGGAAGACAAAGGAAAATCAGGGATCGTAGTTGGAACATCAAATACGCATCGAATCGCGCTGGTCTCCAGATACATCGGAACGTTTTCACTCAGATACTGGACGAACTTGTTGAG
>JALYXC010000222.1 GCA_030947315.1 Verrucomicrobiota bacterium
CTCCAACCTCCCGCGATGCCTCCGCTATCTTGAAATTGATCGTCCACTACGTAAAGACGCCAAGTGCCATTGGGATTAGTTCCCTTGAAAACAGATAAATTCGTGGCCGACGAAGGAGCCGGTGCGGGCGCGGGAAAAGGGTCAACTACTACTGGATAGTTGGCCGGCTTAAAAATTCCCGAAACAATCTGGCCAAATTGGGGCAACAAATCTGGCGCATCATCATCCAGAGTTATCGTTTCTCCAGAGATCGGATGGCCTCCGCCCGCATCAGAAAAGAGAATCAGGTTTGTGCCGGTGGGACCGAGGAGCAGGATATCAATGTCGGCGGGATAGGTGTGAGAAAGATTGTGGAAGGTGACGGTGATTTTATCAATCTTCTCATTGGCCGGAATACCGGCAACAAGAATACCAGAGGGATAAGGAGTCGCAATCGTGTTGTCATTGATCGTGATGACATTCGTGTTGGCAAAGGAATAAGTTCCCGCCCAAACCGAGGGCGCGATGAAGGTCAATGAGATGGCGAATAAGTTGAGAAGCTTTTTCATAGCCAGATTCAACCAAAACCATTCGGCAAAGTCAAGGAAGATTTTTAAAAACTTTTTCTACTTTTCTGCCTTGGCGATGGAAATATATTCCAACAAATCAGCGATATCTTGCGGCTTCAAGCCAGCTTCCAAACCTTCGGGCATGAGCGATTGTCCCTGGCTTTGCATTTTTTTAACATTGGAGCGAAGGATTACATCTTCTTTTCCGAAAGCCTGGCGGACCGTGACACTGGTGGCAGTTTCATTGGCAATGATTCCAATGACACTTTCGCCATCTTTCATTTCAACGACGTGTGCCTGAAAATTCGGCGCGACTTCACGGTTCGGATCGAGAATATTGACCAGCATTTTTTCCGCTCCGCTATTTTTGACCGTCACCAGATCCGGCCCCAAAGCGTAGCCTGCGCCGCCGACCCGATGACAGGAAATACAACGTTCTCCATAGATTTGTTTTCCATGAGCGGCGTCGCCTTTTAATTTCAGCGCCGGCAAAAAAGCGTTCACAATATTTTGTCGTTTGGAAACAGTGGGCGCGCCCAAAACAGTCAGCGCTTTGGCGCGCACCGTCGCATTGCTGTGGCCGCGCAAAAATTTAATTTGCGCTGTGGTTAAATCGGCCGGGCTGATTGTTTTTGCCTGAATAGCATTGAGCAAAACCGAGGCACGTTCCGGTCGCGCCAGCAAAACGGTCAGCGCCTCGCTGCGCGCTTGATATGTAAAATTAGTCCAACGTTTCGTCAGTTCATTGGCGATCGGCGCGTCATTAAATCGGGCCAAAGTTTTGATGGCGGTCAATTGAATTTCCGGGGGTTGATTCGGATTTAATAAGGGAAGAAGAATCGGTTCAACGTCAGCGTAACGATTCAAACCGAGCAATTGGATTGCTTCCATTCGCGCGTTGGCGGGCGACTGATCATTAGCGGCAGTTTCCTTCGCGCGGGTAAAAATAGGGGTCAGACTTCCGTTTCGCGCGGCCGCGGCCAGTGAAGTTTTGGCGCGTTGCAAGCCGTCGCCCAAAGCCCGCACCAGCGCAAAACTGAGCGCCGGATCAGTGACCTGGGAAAGAAAACCGAGCACTTGATTGACCGCGACAGGTTGATTTTGCGCGCCGATTAAAGCAGCTAATTGCGCGAGAAATTCCTGGCCGGATTTTGATTGAGCAATCGGAAATCGCGTGGTCAATAGATTAAACATTTCAGGCGCTCCTTCCGCCAGCGAACTTAACGCGGCGGCTTGCATCCAACTATTTTCAAAATTGCGATGAAAAATTTGCGCGAGAATCCCGACGCGCTGCTGATTTTTTATTTCGCCCAGCGTGAAAGTTAATTGATAAAGAACATTCGTGGAAACTTCATTGGTCAATTGAGTCAGCTTCGCCCAGAGCGGCGCGGAAGGAATCCCGTTGGGCAAAAATTTTTCGGCTAGCTTTACGGCATGTTCGCGCACCGCTGGATCCTTGTCTGCGAGCGCTTTGACAATATGATTTTCGTTGAGCGCTTTCAATCCATCTAAAACGTGCAGCGCGGTTAGTCGTCCTAAAGAGGAGAGCGAACTTTCCGCCAGTTTTGCGAGCGCGCTAACAGAGGTTTTATCCTGGCGTTCATAAATCAAACGCGCCGCCGTGTCGCGTTGCCATCCGTTTGGATTTTCCAAAGTGGCGATCAATTGCGGCGTGGTAAATTTTCCCATTTGCGGCGGTTTGGTTTGTTTGAAACCATCTGGCGCAATTCGATAAATCCGTCCGCGATCATTCCCGCTGTTTAAATCCAGATGCTTTTTGATTTGTTCAGGCAGCGACCACGGATGTTCGATCACTTCGCGATACATATCAATGACGTACAAAGTTCCATCAGGCGCATTGGCAAATTGGACAGGCCGGAACCAGGTATCTTTCGACGCGAGAAATTCTATTTTTTCTTCGCCAGGAGGGCGCATTGCTTTGACACCGACCCCATCGGGCACAATTAATTTTCGATGAACCAGATTGCCGCCCGCATCGCCCGTAAATGAATTATTTAAAAACTCTGGCGGAAAAGCATTGCCGCGATAAATCGTCGTGCCGGTTGCGCCGGTAAAATAACCAGCCGAACGTCCGCCACCTTCAATCATCCCAGGCGCGACTCCACTCACGCGCCATTTTGTGCGAATCACCCGCCACGGTTCTTCGGGACTGATGCGATAAACTTCCGCCGCTGGCCCGTCCACCGGAATATCCACCACGGCTCCCGGTATAGCGTAGAGCGGATTGCGCGCGGCGTATTTTTCGTCATACATGAAACTCATAATGTGCCGGCTGTTGCTGCAAATATATTTGCGACCGACCGTGTCAAAACTCATTCCGTGCTGGCCGCCGCCGTTTTCGGGATAAAGTAGAAAGCTGCGGGGATCGAAAGAAAAATTGTGATTATTTAAGTCGAGCGGTTTTTGCGCGGTCACCACCAAATTCGTGACAATGCCGCCATCGGTGCTGGTCGCGCCATGAATGCGATTATCCAAACCCCAATTAAAACTGTTAAGCATTCCTTGAACGTTCAATCGCTTTTGCGTGTTGCCGAACCCGGAATAAATAATTTTACGAACATCCGCCTTGCCATCGCCATTGGTATCCTTGAAATAAATAATGTCCGGCGTCGCTCCGACAAAAATCCCGCCTTCCCAACAAATCACCGCGGTAGGCCAGGCCAGGTTCGTCGCGTAAAGAGTGCTTTTATCGAAATGTCCATCGCCTTTCGTATCTTCCAGCATGACGATGCGACCGAGACGTTCCTGCCGCCGCTCCGAATAACCAATCATCTCGACCACAAACATCCGGCCATTTTCATCGAAGGAAATGGCGACTGGACTTTGAATTTGCGGTTCACTGGCCGCCAGCTCCAGATGGAAACCTTTTTTGATTTGAAAAGTGTTAAGAGCATTTGTCGCGGCCACCGCGGGAAAACGCGGCAAATCTTTCTGCGGATTTAATTCCGGCGGAATCGCCCGCGCAGCGAGGCTGAAAAGAGCAATAAAACCCCAACGAAAAATCTTGTTCATGGCGAGAACAGCAAACAAGGAAGCCATTCGCTGAACAAGAATAAAATCCGTTCAATCCAGAAAAGCTTGCTGAAATTTATTTAATTTTTGAGCGAATGAATCCTCACTTAAAACTGGCCGGGCCGAATCAGTTTCTATTTCCTGCGCCAGTTCAATCCACGATTTGCAGCCACCGTAACTTGCCGCCATGGGCAATTCAATTTTTCGCGGCAATTGAAAAACCCGTATTGCCAACGCGAAAATATTTTTGTTTTTGCCCCAATCAAAACGTTCCGCAATCACTTCGTCGCGCCAGATATGCTGACCGCGGAATTTTTCGGCCAACGCCAGCGAATCAATCTGTTTCCAAGCCACGACTTTCGCCAAAAATTCCAAACGCAAAATTGTCGGCGGCGAAAATTGCGGCGCGATTTCGTCAAACCGTTTTTGCGCCGTGGGCAAAACTAATTCGCGTTGCTGATGAAACTGCGTTGGAAAAAGAAAAAATTCCGCGTGCTGCATTTCAAATCCGCGGCGACCTTCGCGGATGCCGCCTTTGCGTAAAATAATAATTTGCGCACCGCGTCCGAGAGCATCCACCACCACCGCCCATTCTTTAAAAGCCGCGCGCATGAGAAAAAGATAACGGAGTCGCGAGTCGCGAGTCGAGCAAAGGAGATGTGGGCCAGTGTTCGAGTGGCGTCCTGTGAGCGAAATTTAATTCATAATTTATTGCAGTTAGGATTCCGAATGGCTCCAGCCGACGATTCCAAACATAGCTCCGTCGGAGCGAAATGTTTATAGATTGTGATCCACCAAAAATAGAAAAAGCCCCAGCGGGGCGGCATGTTATTCGTGTCGCTCCTCGCGGAGCATTATATTTTTCACAGCAACAGGCGATAAACATGACGGCCCAACGGGCCCGAAATAACTTGAACGGCTTCTGTCGGCAAAACGCTGGCAGCATCTCTGCGCTTGCCAGCTTAAAATGCTTTTCCTATTTTCGCCGAAACAAACTCTATGAACAAAACCATTCGTTTTAAACTTTTTCTCATGATGGTCCTGGAATTTTTCATTTGGGGCGCGTGGCTCCCCTTGATTTTCGGCTATCTTCCCAGCCTCGGTTTTACGCCGGCGCAAACTTCGTGGATTTTAAATGCCTTTCCTATTGCGGCGATTGTCGGAATGTTTTTCAGCAATCAATTTGCCGATCGAAATTTCGCTGCGGAAAAATTTCTCGCGTTCAGTCATTTAATTGGCGGCGCGGCCATTCTCAGTTGCGCTTTTACGCGACAATTCTGGCCGTTTTTCAGTTTGATGATGGTTCATTGCCTTTTGTATGTGCCCACGATTTCTATTACGAATTCAATTGCCTTCGCCCACATGCGCGATCCGCAAAAAGAATTTGGCATTGTTCGCATGGGCGGAACCATTGGCTGGATTCTGGCGGCTTGGCCGTTCACTTTTATTTTGGTGGATTGGGCAAAAGTGGACGCGGCTCATCCGGTCGGTTTGGTAAGCTGGGTTGGAACGGTTCTCAGTTCTGGTCTTACCGGTGACGCGCTGCAAAAGGGAACGCGCTGGACTTACATCGTGGCCGGAATTGCCTCGCTTTTACTGGCTGCTTTCAGTCTCGCGTTGCCGCATACGCCGCCGAAAAAAGTTGTTGTTGGCGAAAATAAATTAGCCTGGTTTGAAGCGGCCAAACTTCTGAAATATCCTTTTGTATTTGTCCTTTGGATTGTCACGTTCGCCGATTCGTTCGTGCATAATTGTTACTTCAATTGGACAGGAGTTTTTCTCGGCACAGCCGTTGAAAAAGGCGGCGTGGGAATTCCTGGAAATTGGATCATGCCCGCCATGAGCATCGGACAAGTCGCAGAAATTTTGACCATGGCCGTTCTCGGCGCGGTGCTGAAACGTCTCGGCTGGCGCTGGACCATGGTCGTCGGAATTCTTGGCCACGCCGCGCGATTTGCGGTCTATGCTTTTTTTCCGCAATCGCCCGCCCTCATCATTCTCGTGCAGGTTTTGCACGGCGTCTGTTATGCATTTTTCTTTGCGACCGTTTATATTTTTGTGGATGAGCATTTTCCAAAAGATGCGCGAGCCAGCGCGCAAGGATTGTTCAACGTCATGATTCTCGGCGTCGGCGCGCTGGTGGCCAATTCCGTTTGTCCATATCTGATCCAAAAAGTTTTCACACACGATGGCGTCACCAATTTCCGCACCCTCTTTTTGGTGCCGTGCGGAATTGCTTTGGCCGCGGCCATTTGTCTGGCGATTTTTTTCCATCCGCCCAAAAAAAACGAGTCGCAAGAACAAACTGCGCATTGATTGTCTTTGCGATGAAGCGGAATGCAGAAAAAGAACAGCAATCAGACTGCAAAAGAGGAGTTGAACATTTCAACCGAGTTCTAGAGGGTGCCGCCTATTTCTAAGAACTCGCGGCCGGTTCCGCAATTTCATTGGTCAGACTCGGAACCGCTCCGCTTAAAAATTCGCCAATGGGCGCGAGCGGTTTGAAATGGTCGCAGAAAATTTTCAGCATCATCAACATCGGCACGGACAAAAGCGCGCCGGGAATTCCCCAAATCCAGGTCCAAAAAATCAGCGAGATAAAAATCACCACCGGATTGAGCGTCAGCCGCCGACCTAAAATCATCGGTGTAACAAAATTAGATTCGACGGCGTGGAGAGAAAGATAAATGATCGGCGATAATAACGCCTGGCCGAGTGAATCAAAAGTAACCAGTCCCACTATGGCCAACACCGCCACGCCGGTGATCGGACCGAAGTAGGGAATGAAATTCAGCGCGCCGGCTACCACGCCCCAGAGCACGGGATTAGGCATACCGACCCACATCACAGCCAAGCCGACTAAAGCGCCCAGACAAATATTGATGCAAGTAATTGTAAAAAGGAAAACGGAAATGTTCTCTTGCAATTCATTGGTGATTTCCACCGCCTTTTTTTTATTTTGCAAACTGGGCAAAATTCGGACGAGCTTGTGCAGAAATAAATCGCCCGCCGCCAGCAAAAAATAGAGCAACACAATCGTTTCCAAAACTCCACCTAAAAAAATTCCAGCGAAACTCACCACCCCCTTTAAATTGGAATTAGTTACTTCCACTTTAGGCACCGGCTCTTCCGACGAAGCGAGTTTGTTAACTTCGCCTTTGACCGTCGGAAAAATTTGCAGAAAACCGGGAGTAAAACTTCTCAATTTTTTTTCTACTTTGCGAATGCTTTCCGGCGCTTTGGCCGCCCATTCCTTGGCTGGATCCACCAGGTTCGAAATGGCCAGACTCAACAGCGTGAGAAAAATAACCATCACAATAATGGCCCCAACACTTTCCGGGATTTTTATTTTGGCCAGCCCGCGCACGACCGGTTTCAAGAGAAAAGTCAGCAGGACAGCCCACACCACCGGCATTAAAAAAGATTTCGCAAAATAAATGAAACCAATAGCTCCCATGATAAAAATTCCCAGAATCGCCAGAGGAACCATCGTTTCCGTCCCTTTGATAAAATCCGCTAAATCGCTCAAGGCAGGCACTTCGTCCAGAGCATTTTCTTTTTCGGCAGCAGTTTTAGTCTTGATGGAAACATCCACTTCTTCCACGATTTTTTCCTGACTCGTTTCGGATTTTGATTTTGAAAGGATGTCGTTCACCTTGCCAAATTCCTAGACAATCCCTCCACTGTCAATAAGAACGCGCCCAAGAAAATCCTGAACGCAAAATGTCTTCCGTTTTTACAAAAAAAACGCGAACAGTTTTGCAACCATTCGCGCTTCGAGAAATGATCAGCTTATTTTTTGGCGGCTTCGTAATATTTGGCCACTTCATTCCAATTCACGACGCTCCAGAAGGCTTTTAAATATTCCGGGCGCCGGTTTTGATACTTCAAATAGTAGGCGTGCTCCCAAACATCGCAGCCCAAAACCGGCTTGTTTCCTTCCATGAGCGGATTGTCCTGATTGGCCGTGGAAGTGATTTCCAATTTTCCGTCTTTAACAATAAGCCAGGCCCAGCCGCTGCCAAAACGAGTTGTGCCTGCGGCCTCAAATTTTTCCTTGAACGCATCAAGGCTCCCAAAAGTTGATTTAATTTCTTCAGCGAGTTTGCCGGTCGGCGCGCCCCCCGCATGACCAATCGTTTTCCAAAACATGGAATGATTAGCGTGGCCGCCGCCATTGTTGCGCACCGCCGTGCGAATATCCGCCGGAATCGCATCAAGATTACTGATCAGTTCTTCGATTGTTTTTTTTTCCAGATCCGCTTTGCCCGCGATCGCTTTATTCAAGTTAGTGACATAAGCGGCGTGGTGTTTGTCGTGATGAATCTCCATGGTTTGCGCGTCAATGTGCGGTTCGAGCGCTTCTTTTGGATAAGGGAGCAGTGGTAATTCGTAGGCCATAATTTTAGTGAGTTAAGTTTCTGTGTGATAACCGAATTCGTTTTCGCGAACGACTTGAATTTAGCAAAGCCTTCTCTGGCGCACAAGTGGATTTCTGAATGACGAATTGCGAGTGACGAATTGCTCAATGACTCTTCAATTTTTTATTCGCCATTCGCCGCTCGTCATTCTTAATTTTCCCAATGCACCGTTTTTATTTATCTCCGCAAGAATGTTCGGAAAATATTTTAACTTTGACAGGCCCTGAAGCACATCATGCCGCCCAGGTTTTACGATTACAAGTCGGCGAACCCGCTTTAGTTTTGGATGGAGTCGGAAATGAATTTCTTTGTCAAACGCGCGCCGTGTCTAAAAAGACCGTTCAATTTTTTTTGAAAGAAAAAAAAATCACTCCGCCTTTGCCGTATCGCATCACGTTGTTTCAAGCGATTCCGAAGGGAAAAATAATGGAATCCATAATTCAAAAAGCGACGGAGCTGGGCGTGAGCCGAATTGTGCCGCTGTTGACAGAACGCGTGACAACGCATTTGGATTCGGAACAGTCAGAAATCAAAGCGGAGAAATGGCGGAGCACCGCGATCGAAGCGATTAAACAATGCGGACAAGTCTGGCTTCCACAAATCGAATCGCCTGTGTCGCCTAAAGATTTTTTAGCGCACTCAGAAAAACTGGAATTGTCATTCGTCGGCTCATTGCAAAAAGAGAGACGGCATCCGCGCGACTATTTTCAAAATTTTTTTGCGCAAGAGAAACGGCAGCCTCACTCTCTTGGCGTGTGGGTCGGGCCGGAAGGTGATTTTACGCCTGCGGAATTGAGCGCGATTCAAGCCGCTGGTGTTTTGCCCATCACTTTGGGACGTCTCGTTTTGCGTTGCGAAACAGCCGCCATTTTTTGTCTGGCAATTTTAAATTACGAATTACAATGCGATAAAAATGGCGGCCGACCCGAGAAAATCTCGTAACTTAGTTATGGGCGATGTTCTAAAATCGACAAAAATATTACGCAACTCTTCTTACATTTATAAAATCATGAACCCTAAAACAATTTATCAAAAAGTGTTCCGGCTCATTTTTATTTCACTGTGCTTTATGGCCGCGACAGCGGGCCGCGCTACCGAGACTCGCCCGAATATTATTTTTATTTTGATCGATGATCTTCGTTGGGACGCGCTCAGTTGCATGGGGCATCCGGTAGCCAGAACGCCGAATATTGATCGCATTGCCAAAGAAGGCGCGTTGTTCAAAAACTTTTTTGTTTCAATGCCGCTCTGCTCACCAAGCCGCAGCAGTTTTCTCACCGGCCAATACGCTCATAAAACCGGCGTCATTGATAACACCGATCGTACGGCGCTCAGTCGGACGCTCGTGACGTTTCCGCGTTTGCTGCATGACGGCGGTTACGAATCGGCGTATGTCGGCAAGTGGCACATGGGCAACGACAGTTCGCCGCGACCCGGTTTTGATTACTGGGTTTGTTTGCCGGGACAAGGCCAATACGAAAATCCGAAAATAAATGTGAATGGAAAATTTGGCGAAGTGAACGGATACGTCACTGATCTTTTAAATGAGCACGCGATTAAATTCATCACGCAGGAACATAAAAAACCTTTCGTGCTTTATCTTGCGCATAAAGCTGTGCACGGCCCGTTCAAACCGGCGGAGCGCCACAAAAATCTTTATGCGGACGTGGAGTTTAAAATTCCGCCAAACGTGAATGACTTGTTGAAAGGTAAACCGATTCTCACCCGCGAGATTTCAGATGAACCCGCGCCGCCAAAAAACAAACCGTTGTTTCCGCAGGAAAACGCTGGAAATAAAAGCAAAGCCGCGCCAGGTCACTTCTCGGAAAAAAGCGCCATCGCGCAACTTCGCTGTCTGGCCGCCGTGGACGATGGCGTGGGTCAAATCTTCAATGCCCTCGAGCAAACCAAACAACTCGACAACACCATGTTGATTTTTTCCAGCGACAACGGATATTTCTGGGGCGAACATGGGCTTGGCGACAAACGTTGGGCCTACGAGGAATCCATTCGCGATCCGTTGCTGATTCGTTTTCCCAAACTTGTCGAAGCGGGCACGACGTTCGATCAAATTGTTCTGAATATTGACATCGCGCCGACTTTGCTCGAACTCGGCGGCGTCGCGATCCCTAAAAATATTCAAGGCCGTTCGATCTTGCCGCTCTTGAAAGGCGACGCCGATTGGCGTCACGCTGCGCTTCTGGAATATTTTCAAGAAAAAG
>JALYXC010000152.1 GCA_030947315.1 Verrucomicrobiota bacterium
GCGTTGCGCGTGGCGCGTTCCGCGTTTTCAGAAAGCAATTCCGCCGCGCAACGCAATCCGCTCACGCCCCAAAAATTGTCCCAATAATAAAAATCATTCGGGCCGAGATGTTCGGCGCTGAAACCGGCGGGCAAAAGCCCCGCGTGCGTTTCGAGCAAATCGCGGGCGAGACGTTTTTTCATAATCCAGCGCGCGCCTTTTTCGATCGCGGCCAACCAGGGTTCGGGGGCGATTTCGCCGGTCAATTTCAAGTAGCGATGCAAAATCCAGATCGCTTCTCCGTTGGAATCCCATTCGCCATCCTGAGAACAAAAATAGCCGGTCAACGTTTGATTTTTTGGAAATAAATCCAGCGCCCGTTTGCAACGGGAACGCGCGCCGAGACTAATCATGGCGTTGATAATAAAAGCCGCGTCGCGATACCAAAACCGTTTGTAAGTGTAAGGACCCGGATAAACTTCGCCGGGCGAATGAAGGATCAAAGTTGAAATGGACAGTTCGTAAAGCCGCTGAAATTTTGCATCGGGAATTTCGAGCTGGCTAAACGCGGCAGTTTCCTCGGGCCAACTTGGTGGTTTGGCGTAAGTGGGCTGCTTGCTGGATTTCAATTCATCATAGATCGGCACTTGAATTTCCAAAGGCTGGCCTTGCAATTCCGCAACGGGAAAAAGCGCGGCGCCCGTTGCCATCGCGACGGGACATTTGATTTCGCTCGATTCAGTTCCATGACAAAGCGCATGCAACACATCGCCTTGCTTGTAATTTGAGAACAGACATTTCTCCGGCGACTGCCCAAAAATAATTTTATCTTTTTCGTTAATGAGCCAATGCTGACGATCTGCCTGCCATCGAATCGCTTCCACAAAACTGATTCCTTCAGGATTGTAAGGACGCACAACCACGGCGAGATGCGATTGGGCTGGAGCTTTTGTTTTCACGCGAATAACGCAATGCGGATGGTGTTCGCAGAGTTTCATGGAAATTTCCGTGACAATTTCCCAATCGTTTTCGGCCAGGCGGGTGCGAACAAAAAGTTCTTCGCCAATGAATAAATCTTGCTCGACCTGTTCCAGCTTCGAGGGAAGCAAACGTTTTCCATTTTCATTAATCAGCCAAAAATCCAGCGACCATCCATCGAAAAGCGGCGTGACCAAACCGCGCGGATCTACAATCGGATAATAGGGAACATCAGGCAAGCCGACGGCCGTCCAGTTGCGATGCGTCAGGTTAATATGGCTGAATGAAAATGCGCGCGGGATGAATGATTCATCGTTCGGATTAAATTGACGCTCCACCCAATAGGGCCAGACCCAGTCGAGATTATTTTGAATGGCTTTGGTATTGATGAGACCGCGCGCATGAAAAAGCACACCGGCTCGAAGCAGTTCGATCGGTTCGGCAACTTCGGAAGGTTGGGCGAAGCCGCGCAATTTGGCCAGGAACTGAACTGGATCAAGAAAACCATGCGCGCGAGCCATGCGCGTCGCAAAAAATTTCCAGGGAATCAATTTTAAAAACATCAGTTTGGCGCGGTATTAATTTGATTTGCGTTTAATAATTATTCTCCTCAAAAAAACGTGTCAAGTTATCGCAATTTTTAAATGCTAATTTGACAACTCCAGGTCACCATGATAATCTCCGCCAATGAAATTCTTCCCGCTCTTAATTGCTGTTTCTATTTTCGGCACTCAAATTTCTCCAAGTCAAGCCGCGGAAACTGAAGGCAGAACGAGGCTTCCAAATTCGCCCGATGGAAAGAAACCACGGCCAGAAACGATTTCGCGAGCAGTCCGAATTCTCGTAAAAATGAAGGATGTTTATTCACAGAATACACCCGGAAACCGAGTTCGTTTTTTTGTAAAAACGGGTTCCATGGATGTTCCGCTGGTTACATTGGGTGACAACACTTATTTTCCTGAGATAGTAGTTATCGCGGCACGGGAGCATCGAGTGGACAAAATGGCTGGCGTGGTAATTGATGTTGTTTTTCAGGACGATGTTTCATTGGAAACTCATAGG
>JALYXC010000024.1 GCA_030947315.1 Verrucomicrobiota bacterium
TCTTTTTCTACTATAAAATCGTAGGTATACCCAGTGAGCGTAATGGGAATAACTGGTCCTCCTATGGTGGTGGCGCCGCTGATGGCGACAACATCATTGTGGGAATTAGCAGGACCGCTGACATAAAAAAGATCAACCTTGATGACCGGGCTGGTTGTATTCGTCAGAGCAATGTCACGGGAGTAAAGCCGGGGATTATTGCTATTGATATTATTGTAGGTAAAGGTAAGTGTGCTTGCGACGCGTTCGTTCGCAATGAAAACCACATTGCTTGATCCGCTAAACCAATCAGGGCAACCAAATTGATAAGCTCCACCCATTTCAAAGCTGCCGTCCTGATGATATACCTTGACGCCGATGACATCGCCCCCATTGCCACCGCTACCCAGGAATGAGAGGAGGGTATAGGCCGCAGGCGTGACAAAAGTAGCAGTGGCGTTCGTGATAACGGTATCAATCAGAAATCCGTTTGGCGCCGTATAACTGGGTGCCATCTGGAATGAATAGTTGGCGTTTGATAGCGCCGTGATAACCGTGCCCGGAGCGGGAAGACCAAAGGTCGGATTGGCGGGATCAAATCCGGCTTCCATCCAGGTATTGTTGCCATTGGCCGTGCCCTGGTCAACGGAAGCGGTGGTAACGACCTTCAGCGATGGAATAGCCGTTTTCTCAACTATCACATCTGCGTTATAACTACTGGAAGCTAAAGGAATCGGAATAAAAGCCGCGCGAACTGGGACAGCAAGTAGCATGACTAGTCCGGCGAAAATAAGTAATTTGTTAGAAATGAGCTTTTTCATAAGTTTTGAATTTTGTGGTTTCGTTGTTTAAAGAAGTTTAAGAAAATTGAGTCTTTATTGAAGCACGGTTGTATTGATTGCGATCCAGCGCACATCTTCCCGCGAACTTCCTGCGGGATATCTCAAATTGCCTGGGCAAGGTGGAAGCAATCTCCCAGTGTAGCTGGGAGGAACGACAATGTCAGTTCCCTTCCATTTATGGATTTCGGCATGGCCATCTGAAAAAGAAAACTGGCAGGCCCGGTTATGAAAACTCGCAGGGATGTCTATAATTTGTTCGCCTCCGGGCGGATCTCCCGGCCATGCATTGACACATTGGCTGGCAAAAGCAGCGTCATTATTGCTGTCAGGCTGTTCCTCTACAAAAACAAAGGTATTACTCGGTTTCACAATACTGGACAATTTGAGATAGGTTCTCCAACATCGGGCGCCCGCACACGGTCCTGCATTGTCTGAGCCAAGCCACAATCCTGGCCCGAACGCTTGACTCATCGAAATACTCCGAATACGAGGTCCTACGACTACACCCTGAATTGTGACAACAGATTTGTCCGCTGGACATCGGAATATGGCTGGCTGTTTTCCTGCGTATTTCCACAAAGGACTTTGCACCAAATAGCTATTGGGAGTGGTAACATCCGCTGATAATGGACTTGTATAATCCAACTTGCCGTTAATCCAAATTACCTGGTCAGGCGGAGTCGCATAAGGTCCCCCAGCCTGTGTGCTTGCGAGAAGGAGTTTTTCGGAATTTTCTGCGGCATACAAGGACCACGCGAGCATTAATTGATGTCCATTGCTCATGCATTTAATGCCTAATGTCGCGCTCTTCGCTTTGGCGAGGGCAGGCAATAACATCGCAGCCAAAATGGCGATGATGGCAATTACCACTAGAAGTTCAATCAAGGTAAAACCAAGCGAAAAGCAGTTTGGATTTCTCTTTTGAGTCGAATTAAGCGATGCCGTTTTCATCTTGAGCATTTTCGGATTTCCTTCAATTATAATATGCAAATCCGAAAAAAGCAATAAAATTTTCCACTTAAATGAATAACGGCATTTCTTGACACCCATCATGGCGCATTCTTTTAATTTGTCTTCAGGCTTTTCATGAGAAAAACCAAAATTATCGCGACGCTCGGCCCCGCCACGGATTCGCCGGAAATGATTGGTCGCTTGATCGACGCCGGTTTAAACATCGCCCGCCTGAATATGTCGCACGCTCCTCACGATTGGGTGCGACGCGTCGTGAAAGATATTCGCGCAGCGGCGGCGACTCGAAAAATTTCCCTCGGCATTCTCATGGACACGCAAGGCCCGGCCATTCGCACCGGCGATTTAAAAAATTTTATCGATTTGAAACCTGGCCAAAAATTCACGTTCACCATTCGCGGCGACAAAAGTGAGGAAGAAAGTTCGGTGGATGTGAACTACGAAAATTTCGTCAGCGACATTCGCATCGGCGACACCGTGCTGATC
>JALYXC010000177.1 GCA_030947315.1 Verrucomicrobiota bacterium
GTCTCGCCCTCCCGAAAGAGATCATTGGCCGAAGAAGCGACTCGGCTTAATGAAGCTTTCAATCATTGGATTGTTCATCGCACGCCATTTGTGATTGTGAAAGCGGCCATGACTTTGGACGGAAAAATCGCCACGGCCTCCGGCGAATCAAAATGGATCACCGGCGAAAAAGCGCGCGCCGTTGGAATGAAATTACGGCAAGGCGCGGACGCGATTCTCGTCGGCATCAATACGGTTTTAAAAGATGATCCGAGTCTGACTGTGAGAATTCAAAATTCAAAATTCAAAATTAAAAATCAAAAGCGCCGTATCGTCCTCGATCCCAAAGCGCAAATTCCGTTGACCGCAAAATTGCTTAACGATGAGTTTGCGGCGCTTACCACAATTGTGGTGAGCAATAGCGCATCGAAAAAATCTGTCGAAGCTCTGGCAAAACGCGCCCATGTATTGATCTCGCCCCACGGTGAGTTAAAATTTAAAAATCAAAAATCAAAACTGGATTTGCGCTGGCTTTTGAAAAAACTCGGTTCGGAAAATGTCACCAGTTTATTGGTGGAAGGCGGCGGCGAAACGAATGCTTTGTTTTTGCTGGAAAAATTAGGGCAACGAATTGTCTTTTTTTATGCGCCAAAAATTATGGGTGGCCGGCAATCACGCAAAGGTGTGGCGGGAAATGGCATTCTCGATTGGGCAGACAAAATTTCGTTGCGCGAAGTAGAGTGGAAAAAAATGGGCGACGATTTACTTTTGACGGCGCGCATTAAAGAAGGTTGAAATCCAAATCATGTTCACCGGACTTGTAGAAGAAAGGGGCGTTGTCGAAAGCATCACGATTGCGAAAGCAATTCAACTGGTGATTCGCGCGAAAACTTGCGGCCGCGATTTGAAAATTAGCGACAGCCTCGCCGTCAACGGCTGTTGCCTGACGGTGGTAAAAATAATTTCTCGCGGCCAGGAAAAATTAATTCAACTCGATCTGTTGCAGGAAACATGGCAGCGCACGAATCTTCAATTTTTAAAGAAAGATTCCGCCGTAAACCTCGAACGCGCGCTTCGCGCCGATGCCCGTTTCGGCGGCCACTTTGTAACCGGGCATATTGATGGCATCGGAAAAATTTTACGTTGGGAAAAAAGCGGCGCTGATTACGTTTTGGAAATTGCCGCGCCGCCCGAAGTCATGCGTTACCTCATTTTCAAAGGCTCGTTTGCAGTGGATGGAATCAGTTTGACCGTGGCCGCTCTGGCGAAAAAAAGTTTTCGCGTCTGGATTATTCCGCACACTTTTGCAGTAACGGCATTGCGCGAGCGCAAAGTTGGAGATGCGCTGAATGTGGAAGTTGATCTTTTAGGAAAATACGCGGAACGATTTGTTACTTCGTGGAAGAAGGGGTCGAAGGGGGCTTGAATTTTTTATTGGTTGTTTCATCCGATTCGCCTTGAGGCGCAATGGTTTTAACGCGCATGGCTGAAACGGAATGTTCCTGGCCGTGCGCATCCTTGTAATGATATTGGCCGGTCTTTTGATCCAACACCGGTTTATGAATGCCGGTAATAGTGGTTCCATTATTCAACGCAATATCGTAGCGCGATCTGCAGCCGCAAAAAAGAAGAGCGATAAAAAATAAACAAAAATAAAATTTCATAAAATCCAAACGATAAGTGGTGCGCTTAGCAGGACTTGAACCTGCACGGGTTTCCCCACTACCACCTCAAGGTAGCGTGTCTGCCAATTCCACCATAAGCGCAACGGATTAAATGAAACAGCCGATTGCGAAATTCGCAAGCCCTTTCCACGCCCGGTAAAATGATATTTCAGGAAAAAACATTCCTGTGGTTGCGTGTTGCGTCTCAAATTGTTTTTACTAAACTTTTTCCATGCCAGAGAAAAGTTTGCAGGAAATTCCGCGAGCGGCGCGTGACCAATACGAAAAAGGAGTCACCGCTTTTCAACGCCAGAATCTTGATTATGCCATGACGATTTTAAATCAGGTTTTGGAAAAGGAACCGGCTTTTTACGATTGCCGCCAAGCTCTGCGAGCGACGCAATTCAAAAAGGCCGGAGGAAAAAGCGGCTTCTTTAAAAAAATGCTCGGCTCGGCCACTAATTCTCCTATGCTCGCCAAAGGACAACTTTCTCTCCGCTCCAATCCGTTGGAAGCCATCCAAATCGCCGAGCAAATTCTCAATGGCGATCCGCACAATTCTTCGGCTCACAAACTTTTAGCCGATGCCGCGCTGGCCGCTGATTTTCCGAAAACGGCAATTTTATCTTTGGAAATTCTTGTAAAAAATGCGCCTAAAGATCATGAGCTGGCTCTCGAATTGGCTCAAGCCTACACGCAAGCCAACCAAATTGATAAAGCGGAAGCGCTCTATATCGAGTTCCTGCGCGCGCAACCGCATAGAACTGAAGTCGCCCAGGCGTTGAAAAATCTGGCCGCGCGAAAAACCATGTCCGAAGGCGGATACGACGCGCTGGCCGACGGCTCAGGCTCTTATCGCGACATTTTGAAAAACAAGGAGGAAGCCGTTTCGCTCGAACAGGAAAAACGCGAAGTTAAATCCGACGATGTCGCGGCAGGATTGATTGCCCAATACGAATCGCGCCTCCAATCGGAGCCGAACAATTTAAAATTGATGCGTTCGGTGGCGGAGCTTTATGCGCAAAAAAAAGAGTTCGATCGCGCCCTGGATTATTACAATCAAATTGCGGCCGCTGGATCTTCTGATCCTGCCCTGGAAAAAACCATTACGGATCTCTCCATCAAAAAACTTGAGCACGTCATGGCGCAACTTGATCCCGCTTCGCCTGATTTCGCTGAACAATCGGCGCAATTGGAAATCGCGCGGGACAATTTTTCCTTGAACGAAGTGAAGCGGCGCGTGGAAAAATATCCGAACGATTTGCAACTCCGTTTTGATCTTGGGCAACTTTATTTCAAGGCTGGAAAAATCAGCGAAGCAATTCAGGAATTGCAAAAAGCGCAAAACAATCCGCACCGCCGCTTGGCTGCGATGGGTTTGCTGGGGCAATGTTTTGCCAAACGCGGCAGGAACGATCTGGCCGCGCGCACTTTGCAAAATGCGATCAAGGAAAAAGTAGTTTTCGATGAGGAAAAGAAAGAATTGATTTACGAGTTGGGCTGCGTTTTGGAAAAAATGGGCAAACCCGACGAAGCGATTGAACAATTTAAACAGATTTACGAAGTGGACATCGGCTACCGGGATGTCGCTGCGAAAGTGGATGCGTATTACGCGGGGAATTAAAACTTCCTTGGAACGAATGACGCTGAAATCAGCGCTACTTACTCATTTCTTCGATCACAATTTTCGCCACGGCTGGAATGATTTCTCGTTCGTTGGCGTGATTCACCGTAAAAGTGACGAGGACAAATTTAGCACCGTCGGGCAATTCCACATACGCGGCGTCATGGCGCGTTTCGCTGGTCCAGCCGGCTTTCGACCAAAGTTTCGCGCCGCCCGGCAAAGCGCTTCCGGTAAAGCCGCGCGCTTGTCCATCGGCATCGTTTGTTTTTGAAAATGGATCGCGTTGGAGTAATTCTTTCATTTCTTCGCAGTGTTTTCTGGAAACAGCCTGGCCTGTCACAATTTCAGTGAGCAATCGCGCGGTCGCATCCGTCGTCAGCCAATTTCTTTTTGGCTCAAATAATTTAATGGCTTGCGTCTCGCGGCCATACGGCCCTTCGCACCACGGCTTTTTATTGACGTTGATATTGGTGTACCCGAGCGAAGTAAAATAACGATTCACGGCGTTTCGTTTTTCCCACCATTCCTGAATTTCTTTTTGCGGGAGTTCCGGTCCGCTCGTGGTGCCGGTCAGAACATCCACGATGTAACCGGTCGCTTCATTTAAAGAATCCACAATCATGTCGCGCAAACCGCGGCGCAACTCGGCGGTGTCCTCAATTTTTTTGTCTTCCATCCAGCGATGCGCCGCGACGAGATAAAAAAGTTTAATGACGCTGGCGGGATAAATTTGTTCGCCGCCACGATAACTGGCTTGAACCGGTTGCGTCGCGTCGCGCAAATCAATCAACGTCACCGCGATTTCGTTCGTGCCGAGTTTTTTGTCCGCAAACTTTTTCAACGTGGTTTGCACCGCGGCATCCACGACGCTTTGCAATTTCTCGGAATGCACGGGATTCCAGGAATTCGTCGGCTCAGCTTGGGCAGATTTCGTGAACACGAGAGAAGTTAATAATAAACTCAAGAGAAAATGTGGAGTGCGCATTTGAAATTTCATGAGAAAGAAATTAAGCAGAAATAGAAAACGCGGACAGGAAAAAACGACTATCAATTCCCAACAAACTGTTCCTCGAAGTGGGCTATTCACTGCTTTCAACTTTGTAACCGCGTGCGATGAGGTATTTCTTAATTCTCTCAAATGCTAAATTGATTCGTAGCTGTTCAGTTTCAATCAAACTTTTACTGGGCCATTCTAAAAAAATTGTTGTCTGGTCTTTGATGGTTTCCCACTCAAAAGTGAAGCGAATCGCTCCCTGAGAATCTTCATAAAGAATCGTTCTAGCAATCGAACCGAGCCTTACTTGATATTCGGGTGTTGAATTCATTGCAGAAAGATTTGATTAAACTCGTTTCAAAAACCGAATCACCGTATTACCGTGCTTGAGCATTTTGGTTTCTTCCTGGAATTCTGGAAAGATAATAGTGTCCCGAGCAAGTAAATTATTTTTTCTTTGCTGAACC
>JALYXC010000214.1 GCA_030947315.1 Verrucomicrobiota bacterium
ACTGGAGAAGGCCGCAACGAAGCGCTCGGCAACGCCGCTTCCCAATGGGCGAATGTTGATTTGAATGGCGCGGTGGCGTGGGTGCAACAATTGCCCGAAGGCACGGCTAAACAACATGCGCTGCAAAATATCAGCGGACAATGGGCGCAATCAGATCCACAAGGCGCCGCGACTTTTGCCATGAATTTGCCGGCGGGCGAAGGCCGAAATTCCCTCTTCCGCAATATTGCTCAGCAATGGGCGGCCAACGATCCGCAAGCTGCTAAAAACTGGGCGGCTCAATTGCCCGACGGCGAAAATAAAAATGAAGTGTTGTCTAATATCGGTTCGAGTTGGGCGGGAAATTCTCCGGAAGAAGCCGCCGATTTTGTCACGACATTGCCACCGGGCGAGGGACAGAATCGTGCCGCCGGTTCCGTGGTTTCGCAATGGGCCAACTCAGACCCGCAAGCTGCCGCCGCGTGGGCCAGCGCTTTTGCGGAAAGTCCATTGCGCGAAGATGCTTTTCGAAATATTGCTTCGCAATGGGCCAACAGCGATTCCACCGGCCTCGCGAACTGGTTGCAAACTTTGCCGGCGGGACCGTCGCGCGACGCGGCCATCGGCGCTTTTGTCGAACGCGCTTCCAGTTTCGATCCTGCGAGCGCCGTGCAATGGGCACAAAGCATCAACAGTCCAGAAATGCGGAATAATCAAATTCAAAACGTAGCGCGCAATTGGTTGAATATTGATCCGGCCTCGGCGCGAAACTGGATCCTGCAATCGGCTCTGCCGGCAAATCAAAAACAAGAATTGCTCTCGCAACCATGAGCGGGCTTTACCGCCATTTTCTGCGTCCGGCGCTTTTCACCCAGGATTCAGAAAAAATTCACGACCGCACGTTGAAAATGCTCGGCCGGGCCAGCCGTCACAAAAAAATTTGCGATTTTATTTCGACCATTTACGCCGCGCCGGAATTGCCCATCGAATTGTGCGGATTGAAATTTCCCAATCCAGTCGGCCTCGCCGCCGGCCTGGATAAAGACGCGGTGGCGCTGCCAGTGTGGGAAAAATTTGGATTCGGATTTTGCGAACTTGGCGGAGTGACCTGGCATCCGCAATCCGGAAATCCGAAGCCGCGGTTGTTTCGCGCTGTGGACGACCAGGCATTAATCAACCGAATGGGATTCAATAATTCCGGCGCAGAAGTCATGGCCGAAAAATTGGCGAATTGGAAAAAACTCGGTCGTTGGCCCGCTCATCCCGTCGGCATCAATTTGGGAAAATCAAAAATTACTCCGCTCGATCACGCTGCCGGAGATTATGCCAATTCCTTTCGTATTTTAAAACCGTGGGCCGATTTTTTTGTGGTGAATGTAAGTTCGCCCAACACGCCTGAATTGACCCGGCTGCAAAACAAAAACGAGCTGGGCGAAATTTTGTCAGCGATCCAGGAAATCAATGCGAGTCAAGAGTCACCGGTCAAATGCCAAGAGTTGGAAACTCAAAATTCAAAATTCAAAATTCAAAATTGTTTCAAACCTATTCTCGTCAAAGTCTCGCCTGACCTTTCCTTCGCAACGCTCGATAAAATTTTGGAATTAGTTGCTCCGCGTCGAATCGCCGGAATTATCGCGACCAACACCACCACTTCTCGACCGCGAACGAAAGATCCGTCATTACAGAAAATTTATTCTGAACCTGGAGGATTAAGCGGTCGTCCCTTGCGCTCCAGAAGCAATGAAGTTATTTGTCATCTTTACAAAACAACGCGCGGCGCGTTGCCCATTATTGGGGTCGGTGGAATTTTCAATGCGGAACACGCCCTGGCCAAAATCATGGCGGGCGCTTCGTTGGTGCAACTTTATAGCGGCTTGATTTACGAAGGCCCCGCCGTTGCCAAAAATATTGTGAGCGGCTTGCGCGCCCGTTTGCGTGAGGAAGGTTTTCAGAATTTAAACCAGGCCGTGGGCGCGGCTGTGACCTGAAAGTTTAATCAGCAAAATCGCCAGTAGCATTTTATTTCTGGTCAATTAAATTCCTCTCCAAAAAAATATTTGAGTAATCAGAAAAAGGAGAAAAAATTCATGGCCACTTCATCAAAAAAAATTCGGTATGCTGTTGTCGGGTTGGGACACATCGCGCAAATCGCGGTTTTGCCCGCTTTCAAAAACGCGGAAAAAAATTCTCAATTAACCGCGTTGGTCTCCGATGATCCGCAGAAGCATCGCCAGCTCGGAAAAATATACAAAGTTGCGCGGCATTATTCCTATAACGATTACGAGGAATGTTTGCGCAGCGGCGAAGTGGACGCCGTCTACATTGCGCTGCCCAATCATCTGCATCATTAATTCACCGTGCAAGCTGCGCGCGCGGGAATTCATGTGCTTTGCGAAAAACCGCTGGCCGTCACCGCTCGTGAAGCCGAAGCGATGATTCGCGCCTGCGTGCAACACAAAGTCAAACTGATGACCGCGTATCGGCTTCATTTTGAGAAAACAAATTTGCAGGCGATTCAATTGGTGCAATCCGGCAAAATTGGCGAACCCCAAATTTTCAACTCGCTTTTTGGCTATCAGGTGAGCGAAGGAAACACTCGCGTCAAACGCGCTATGGGCGGCGGAACACTTTACGATATTGGCGTGTATTGCATCAACGCGGCGCGTTATCTTTTTCGCGCGGAACCGATTGAAGTATTTGCCGCGAGCATTCAAAATTTAGATAAACGTTCCAAAGAAGTGGATGCCGTCACCAGCGCGATTTTGCGTTTTCCAAAAAATAGGCTGGCCACTTTTACGACCACCT
The DNA here is from genome assembly GCA_030947315.1 of Verrucomicrobiota bacterium. Classification (GTDB taxonomy): domain Bacteria; phylum Verrucomicrobiota; class Verrucomicrobiia; order Limisphaerales; family CANJXF01; genus JALYXC01. Next base: position 2,785 of record JALYXC010000214.1, read on the forward strand.
TTGCTTCCGCGGATATCGCGACTTACACGGTGCTGGGTAGCAAAGGCCATCTACGCTTGAATATGGCTTACGAATATTCGGATGAAATTGAAATGCAATGGACGATCAAAGATAAAAACCAAAAAATCGTCACTTCAAAACGCGATCAATTCGGCGCGGAACTGGTTTATTTTTCGGACTGCATTTTGAAAAATAAAACGCCGGAACCGTCCGGCCAGGAAGGATTGGCCGACGTGCGAATTGTGGAAGCGCTTTACGAATCTGCTCGCGCTGGAAAACCCATCAAAATAAAACCAATTCAGAAAACAAGGCGGCCATCCCTGCGGCAGGAAATAAAACGGCCGCCCGTCAAAAAACCTGAACTGGTCCGGGTGCAATCGCCGCATCCGGATTGAGGCGACAATTTTTATTTTGTCGTCGCGACCCTTTAACTGAAGGCAGGCGCGGCGTATTGAAGCAAATTATTTTACGGCAAACCGCGGATTAGGAATCAGTTTGGCTTTGTTGGTTTTCAAATAATCCTGCACTTTTACGATGCCGCCCAAGCTGGTCGGCACGCGCACTTGATTTTTAAAAAAGCGATAGCGCGTCAAGGTTTTGCCCACTTCCATGATTTCAATATGGGTCTCTTTCATTTTCCATAATTGACCTTTGACCAGAGGTTTAGCAGGGCGAACCGCGCGCGCCGGAGATTTAATTTTGACTTTCATAGTTGTGAAAATTTCTGATTCAATAATCATTTACCGTGTCCGGCGCACAGTATGCCAGTAATCACCATGTCAAGGCAACAAAATTTTTCCGTGATCTTTTTTGTCAAATTATTTCCGGGAAATGTCTTACGAATTAAATTTAAAAATGGGGAAGAAGCCGTTTTTCCGCCAGGAAAATTAACTTAAAAATCTGCGGAATTAATTTGAAGAATCAACTTGCGGTTAATGCGCTGGAAAAGTAGCCAGGCGTTTTTGTTTTCGCATCACTAACCACATGGCGATTCCTCCAATTAAACCGAAGCTTGCCATGGTGGGATACCAAACGCCCCAGCCATATTTATCTATCAGCCGCCCCGTCAAGGGTAACGCCACGGCCGCACCATAATATTGAAACGAATCGATCACTCCTGAAGCGAATCCGGCCATTTTGCGTCCACCGATATCCATCGGGGCGGCAGTGCCGACCAGTGAATGAGTGGAATTAGCGGTGAGAGAAATTAAAACGAGAAAAAGGCAACCGAGAAAAATACCACTGGGGGTTGGCCCAACTATCCCGGATGAAATCACAGCGGCGGCAATCACAATAACGATTGTTTCCAAAAAATATAAAGTCATCGCCACGGGCGAACGATGGCCTTTGAAAATTTTGTCGGAAAGTATTCCCGCAGTAAAGGAACCCAGCACCGCCACCAGCGGCATCAGATTCATCGTCCAAGCCACCGAGGAGGGTTTAGTTTTCATGTCGAGATGAAGCTGTTCCGAAAAATAGAGAATGGCCAACTGATCGGAACTATTTCGAACGGCGCCGGTGCAGGCATAGGCCGCCGCATAAAACCAGATCAACGGATGCGTGAAAATGGTGAGGAAAGATTCTTTCAAACGAACTTTTACCCCGCTATCCCCTTTATCCAACTCGTCTTTGACCACACCGGAATACCCTGCTTCTTCAGGGGTTTCCTTCACCAAAAACGCCAACAGGAGAGCGGCCACCACGGTGAAAATTGGAGGGATGCGAAACAACCAGCGCCATTGGCCTTCCGCGATGATCCAGGTTCCCACGGTAAACCCAGCCAAAATGATAGGCGCAAGATTATTGATGGCGAACTGGCCCGCCTGAATCATAAAGCCGAAAATGCCGGCGAAAGTTCCGCGTTCTGTTCGGTTAAACCATGCGGCATTTATTTTGATCATACCAGGCGCTCCGTATGACTGAAAATATCCGTTGAGCAGCCAAATCAATGAGAACGTGGAAAAAGTCCCAGCAAACGAGGCGAAGCCAAAAACCAAATTCAAAATAATAGTCCCTGTTGCGCCAATCAGCATTGCTGCTTTTCCGCCGATTCGGTCGGTGAGCAGCCCATTAACCAATTGGCCAGTGCCGTAAGCCAGGGACCAGGCCCCCAGAATATCGGTAATTTGGGATTTAGTAAAACCGAATTCCTGAACCATCCCTGGCGTGGCAAAACGAAAATTGTAACGGCACATGTAATACGAGGCATACATCAGGCCGAGAACAACCCAATTCAAACCGCGGCGTGGCCGGAATCCCTGCGGATATTTTGGGCAATCGAAAGTCGAACCGTCGCCAGATGAAACAGTTGGGTTCATGATTTTTCGTCGGCGAGAATCAGCGAAAGATGCAAAAAGGGCAACGCCTTTTTAGGAAAGCTCTCTAACCTCGTCCCGGCGTAGACTGTGAAAAAATTCAGACGTTCAATTTTTGCAGTCGCGCAATTCTTTCTTCAATAGGCGGATGTGTGGAGAATAAATGGAGAAAACTGTTTTGTTTTCCAGAAATTTTTAACGATTGAAAAGCCAGCGATTCTTTTTGTTCGGCTTCCGGCTCATGCAATTCCCGCAATGCTTGCAGCGCGTGGATCATTCGTTCTCGCCCCGCAAAACGTGCGCCGCCGGCATCCGCCCGGAACTCACGAAAACGGGAAAATTTTGTCACAACCAGCATTCCCAAAAGCGAAAAGACAAATTGAAAAAGCATCACCAAAACGAATTGCATAAAATAATTTCCGCCGCGACTCTCATCGCGCGACCGCATGGCCTGCGAAACGGCGAAGGCCAAAACCCGCGCTAAAAACATGACGAATGCGTTAATAACTCCCTGCAGCAAAGTCATCGTCACCATATCGCCATTGGCAATATGCGCGATTTCATGGCCAAGCACGCCTTCAATTTCGTCGTGTTGCATTTTGTTGAGCAATCCGCTGGAGACCGCCACCAGCGAACGGGCTTGGGTCGGCCCCGTCGCGAAAGCATTGACATCAGGAGATTCGTAAACACCGACTTGCGGCATGGTGGTCAGTCCCGCTTTTTGCGCGAGTTCATGAACCATTAAAACGAGATCTCGCAAAGCAGGATCAGAAGTTCGCGGCTCAATCACACGAACGCCCATAAACCATTTGGCCATGAGCCGGGAAAGAGCCAGCGAAATGAACGCGCCCCCCATGCCCCAGATAAAACAAAAAATCATCAGCCCGCCATAACCTTGACCGATGCGTTGCGGCACATGGAAAATAGCCAGGATAATAGAAATGGTCGTAACGATCAGAAAATTGACCATCAGAAACAGAAGAACTCGTTTGGCAACAGGCGCAAATTTCATAACGTGTTATTGGACTGCGAAATCAACAGTTTGTTCGACAAATGAC
>JALYXC010000230.1 GCA_030947315.1 Verrucomicrobiota bacterium
GCGTGGCCCTGAGCGCTCGGGGCGGCGGAAATCCCAGCGGCGGCTCGACCGATCGGCCTGCCCCGCCGGCGACCGGAAATGCCAGCGGCAAACGCAGCGCGGAAAGAACGGTCAACAAAGCCAGCGGCGCGGCGAATTTAAGTTTGCCGGCGGAATTTCGCGAGACATTGGAAAATTATTTTAAAGCAATTGAGCAGGAAAAAAAACCTGAATAATAAAATTCAATATTGAGCCACCGATGAAACACAGATTGAACACAGATTTTTTCGCTGATAAAAAAGGAATCGGTGTTTCATCCGTGTTTCATCCGTGGCTGAAAAAATTTAGCTGCCGACTTCATTTTTGGCTACTCGTGCATTATGTCCTTTTAAGCCCCGGCGTATTTGCCCAGGAACTCTTTCTTGGAAAATCCGATATTTCGCCCAATGAAGTCGAAAAAATTTACAGCAAAGGTTTGAATTATTTAGTGCGCCAACAAACCGCAGAAGGAAATTGGAGCGATAATCCCTACGGCGGCGAGCCGGCTGTTGTTGGTCTCGCCGTAATCAGCATGTTGGCGCATGGCGACGATCCTGATTTCGGACCGTACAGCCAAGCCATTCGGCGCGGTCTGGATTTTATTTTGAAACAGATGAATTCCAAAACCGGTTACATCGGAAAATCAATGTATAATCACGGTTTCGCGACGCTGGCTTTGGCCGAATCGTACGGCGCGGTGCACGATGACCGGCTCGGTCCCGCGTTGGAAAAAGCGGTTCAATTAATTTTGGCATCGCAGGCCAAAAACACTTTTGGCGCGTGGCGTTATGCGCCGGAAAGCGCTGATGCTGACACCACCGTCAGCGGCGCGCAATTGGTCGCGTTATTTGCCGCGCGCAACGCAGGCATCGCCGTACCGGAAGCGGCGATTCAACGCGCCTTGAAATTTTTTCTGGCGATGCAAACACCCGAAGGAGGATTTGGTTACACGAGTGGCAATGGACCGAATGGAGCGCGGACAGCAATCGGCTGTCTGGTTTTGGCCTTGGCCAAAGAAAAAAATTCCAAAGTGTTTCAAACTGCTTTTGATTTTTTAAAAAAGGCGCCGCCGGAACAAAATTATCAACATTATTTTATGTATTATGCAGCCCAGGCTTTTTTTCAAGGTTCACCGGAAGCCTGGCAAAGCTGGAATCGAAACAACATCAAAACGCTGCGCGACGCGCAAACAGCGGACGGCAAGTGGGAAGGACAATTTGGAACTACTTTTTCCACAGCCGCTTCCTTGCTTTCCCTCGCGTTGAATTATCGTTTTCTGCCGATTTATGAACGGTAAATTAACTTCGATTTTTGCGTTCGGATTTTTTATCGCCTTTTCATCGGTCGCTCAATTTCCGCTTTTTGATCCGTCCACGAACACGGTGGCCGCTGTTTCGGGCGATGTGATTGAATTTTTGGACGGCTCGAAATTGCATGGGCGGCTTCAATCCCTGAACGCCGAAAATGGAATTCGTTGGGAACATGCGGAGGCCAGGTCACCGCTGTCGTTTCAGCCTGATCAAGTTGATTTCATTCGATTTGAAAAATTCAAAACGGTTTTACCATCCAAGTCAGCCTGCCGGTTTCAATTTAAAAACGGCGACGAACTTCTGGGCGATCTTTCCAACATCACTGCCAATGAATTAATGGCCGCAACAGGTTTTGGAAAGAATTTGAAAATTTCCCGGGACGCGATGCAGTCTGTCATTTTTCTCGGGCACGATTTTTCAATTTTTTACGAAGGCCCGAACAGTTTGGATGAATGGAAACGGGAAAATACTTCCTGGCAATACAGCGATGGGGCGTTGATTGCCCGCGGACAGGGAGCGATTGGACGCGATTTTAAACTGCCCGAAATGTCGCGTCTGGAATTTGATCTATCCTGGAATGGCTCCTTTAATTTGATCATTCTTTTTTCCACGCCGACTTTCGAGCGGCTGGATTATGGGAATAGTTCTTACATGATTTATCTCAACCCCGGATCGGTCAGCGTGCAACGCGTGCAACCGAGCGCCGGAATGACCAGCCTCGGGAACGCGCGGCCCATTCCAAATGCGGGGACAAAAAAGAAAGTGCATCTGGAAATTCGCGCCGATAAAAAAGAAGCGGTCCTGGCGATTTTAGCTGATGGCGTTTTAATTCAAAAATGGAAGGATGAAAAAGGATTTGTAGGGAAAGGTTCGGGCGCGGTGTTTTACGCGCAGACCGAAACCGCGCCGCTTAAAATCAGCAATATTAGAGCGTCAGTTTGGGACGGAAAATTTGAAGAAGATAAAACAGCGATCGGAAAAGAGGATCTGCTTTATCTGCTTAATCACGATAAAATTTCCGGACAACTGGAAAAGTTAAGCGAGGGAAAACTTTTTTTTGCGGCCAGCGAAAAACTCTTGCAAATTCCGCTCGCGCGCGTGAGCCGAATTGTTTTTGGAAGTCGCGCGACTAAACCGATGACCGAAAATCCGTGGGAGGTGCGGACATTATTTTCCGGCGGCGAAACGCTTTCTTTTCAACTGCAAAAATGGGGGGAAAAAACCGCTTCGGGATCGGCCAGTTTTGGTCAAGTGAGGTTTGATCCGAAAACGGCTCGTGAAGTTCAGTTTAATCGTGCTAAAAAAAATCCAGAGAAAGTCGCCGCAGAAAACAGCGAGCAAATCGAAACTACCGACGAGCCCGGTTTTACTCGCGATTTTCAGGACGCGCTTTTATTTCGTAACGGAGATTTTTTATACGGCGGCTTGAAATCCATTGATCCGCCCAGCGCTCTGCATTGGCGGCGCGATGATGCGTTGCAGCCCATCGAATTTAATACCGCGGCAATTTCCGAAATCCGTTTTCGATCGCAGCCACGGCTTCTCGCGTCCGCCACCAACGGTTGCCAGATTCATTTGCGCAATGGAGATCAATTGGAAGGAAATCTGGCGGCGGTTGATGCGAAAGAAATAATTTTAAATACTTCTTACGCGGGGCAATTGAATTTTCTACGAAACCAAATTCAATGGATTGCGCCAGTGACCATCGGCCCTCGCGCGATTTTTGCAGGGCCGACCGGACTGGAAGGATGGACGATGGGCAAAATCGCGACGGTGCCCGATGGCGGTCAATGGGAATATAAAAACGGCGCGTTTTATGCCTCGCGCGCAGCTTCCATTGCGCGGCCTTTATCATTGCCCGATCGAGCCAGCATTCAATTCGATCTGGCCTGGAAAGGAATGTTGAAAGCCGCGATCGGTCTTTACACCGATTCGCTGCAACCGGTGAATTTGCAAACCAAAGATACCGAAGCGGATTTCGGCGGTTTTTACAGTCTGCAAATTGACAATTTTTCAGCATTGATTATGCGGGTTAAAAAAAATGATCCGTTATTTAATTTTGCTCCGGCGCCGGTGCCCGCGTTCAGCCAAAAAAATTCCGCGCATCTCGAACTGCGCGTGGATAAATCGAAACGGCTCATCGCATTGCTGGTGGATGGCGTGTTGATTAAACAATGGATTGATCAGGAGGAATTTGCGGGCAGCGGTCAGGGAATGCGTTTTGTTCATCAAGGATTAGGATTGCTCAAACTGAGCCATCTTCGCATTGCGCCCTGGGACGGCCGATTTGAAGAAGTGAGTCTGACGAATTCCGTAAGCGATTTCGACGCCGTCCAACTTCGCAACGGCGATAAAATCACCGGCCATTTAGAAAAAATCAGCGAGGGAAATTATGTCATGACCACTCAAGGAACTAATTTAACGATTCCAACTAATTTAACGATTCCATTTCAGCGCGTGAAACAAATCGAGTTCGCCAAAAAAGCTGATGCAACAAATGATCTTTCCGCGGATGTTCTCGCTTTTTTTGGACGCGATAACTCGGTCAAATTTCATTTGGAAAAATGGAATGAACAAGGCGTCGTGGCGACCAGTCCGAATTTTGGAAAAGCGATTTTTAACCCCGCCGCCTTTGAACGAATCATATTCAAAGCCCGCGCTGAATCATCTCCAGAGAAATAATTGTGTAAGCTGCGACCAA
>JALYXC010000219.1 GCA_030947315.1 Verrucomicrobiota bacterium
GCGCCAAAGCGCGGATCACCAAAGTTTTTGAAACGCCAATGCGGAATTGGCCGGTAATTAATTTATTCCAAACGAGTCGTTGCGAGGAATTTAATTGCCGCCACGTTTGCAGAAGAAGTTCGCGGCGCGAAACTTCCGGGAGACTCCGCAATGGCAATAATCTTTGCTCCACAATTTCGGCCAGGGATAATTTCGTTCCGAGTCCCGCATCGGGAAATAAAAGCGCGAGCGTTTCTGCGGAATCGCCCACCCATTCATAACATTCTTTCACGAGCCATTCCGGCAGGTCTGCTTCGACGGCGGCCCAGTCGCGCAAATTTTTTGAAGAAACCACGCGCCTGGGAATTCGTCCCGATAAAAATTGAAGCGCCCACGCGCCATCAGCGGAGGGAGCCGCGCGAAAATAATTCTCCAACGCGGCGACTTTTTCGTTGGTGCGCATCGTTTGATCCAAGGCGCAAAATAATTTGGTGAAACGCTCCATTGACAAATTATTTTTGTTCGTCAGTTAAGTTTGTGGGAGAGGATTCAGAATTTTCATCTTCATTTTGGCCCCCGAAACGTGTGGCGATTTCTTCCGCCGCCCAACCTTTTTCGCGAAGCCACCGCACGACCGGCGCAGTAAATCCATGCGTAACCCAAATCGTTTCCGCGCCAGTGGCTTTTATGGTTTGCAACAAACCGGGCCAATCCACGTGATCAGAAAGAACAAAGCCGCGATCAATTCCCCGGCGCCGCCGGTTGCCACGAATTTGCATCCAGCCGGACGCAAAAGCCGTGGAGCAATCGCCAAATTTTCTCAGCCACGGCGTGTTAGCGGCGGAAGGCGGAGCGATGATGATCGCCTGACCACGCGCGGCAGAAACATTTTCTGGATCCGCTCTCAACCATTTTGGAAAACGAATGCCGGCCTGTTCGTAAGCGGGCATAAATTTCGCGACGGCGCCGTGCAAAAAAATGGGGCCGATCTCGCCATTCAGCTCAGCGAGAATCCGTTGAGCTTTTCCAAGTGAATAAGAAAATAAAACTGAAGCGCGTTCTTTAGTTTGATTGTCGCGCCACCATTGATTGATTTCGGAAAAAATTTCCGCGGGCGGACGCCAGCGATAAAGAGGAAGGCCAAAAGTGGATTCCGTCACAAAAACATCACACCGAAGCGGCGCAAAAGCATCGCAGGTTTGATCTGCTTCAATTTTATAATCGCCGCTGACGACCCAAATTTCGCCCCGGTATTCCAAGCGGATTTGGGCCGAGCCTAAAATGTGACCGGCGGGAAAAAAGGAAATGGTGACGCCGTTAAGAAGAATAGTTTGCCCGAAGGGAATGGTTTGAATGGACGCGGCCGACCCGAGCCGTTCTCGAAAAAGATTCAGCCCTCTTTCTGCGACAAGATATTTTCCACATCCCCAACGGGCATGATCAGAATGCGCATGAGTGAGTAACGCAAAATCAACCGCCTTCCAGGGATCAATATAAAAATTTCCCGGACGACAGAAAAGTCCGCGCTCCGTATTTTCCAAAAGCATCGCGGGGCAACTTCAATTCGCAGGCGAAAAATGTCAAAGTGTTTTGCCTTCCGAAAACTCCGACCGCGCGAGTTTTATTGAGGATCAAATTTTTTCCAGAGCAGCCGGAACGCATCGGCGAATTCCTCAGGTCGTTTCAGAATCCACGCCGTTACGAACTGTGGTTTGAACCAATCCCCGCGCTCAATTTCTTCCGAATGCAAAACGAAAGGTCCCTCCGATTCGCCGCGATAAACCCAGACAAATTCCTGGCCGGTTTCAGCGCACGCCTCAATTTTAAAAAGTCGTTGCGGACAAGTTTTTAAGTTCAAACCAATTTCCTCGCGCACTTCGCGAATCGCGCAAGCATCATAATCTTCGCCGCAATCCAGATGTCCCGAGGCCGAAGAATCCCAGACGCCCGGAAAAGTGTCTTTGGATATGGAACGCTTTTGGAGAAAAATTTCCCCGCGCGAATTGAAAATTAAAATATGCACGGCGCGATGCTTGTCGCCATCGCGATGAACTTCGCGCCGTAACTTTTTGCCGATGACTTCGTCGCGTTCGTTGACGATGTCGAAAATTTCGTCAGGCATTATCTAAAATTTGAGTTAGTCGAACAAATTTTTCCAGACTCACTGCTTCCGCTCGAACCTGTTGAGAAAGATTTAATTGTTCAAATGCCAAAGCAAGTTTTTCCTTCGGCCAATCCTGTTTCAAAAGTTTCAACATCATTTTGCGACGTTGCGAAAATCCGCGTTTTACAATTTTCTTAAACACAGTTGCTTGCTCAGCCGAAAGCAGCGGCTCGCT
>JALYXC010000262.1 GCA_030947315.1 Verrucomicrobiota bacterium
GCGGGCGGAATGACCAGTGACTTAATTCGTTTCAATAAATTTTTCTCGCGAATTTTTTTACCGGCGGCGTCGAAATAACAGAAATTCTTCCCTGACTTTTCGCGGTGCAGTCCCCGTACTTCATCCGTGACGTAACGCAAGCCCGCGGATTGAGCTGATTTCTTTGGTTCCACGCTGATTAAGTTGGCGGTCATGTTCCGTTTTTCCATGCGTTACTATTATCATGAAACCAAAAAAATCCATTCGTGCGATTTTGCGCGATACGATCCTTGCTGGTCTCACGCAAAATGATTATTCTTTTTTAACTTCAAATTATGAAACAGGAATGGCTTTTGATTTTCGGAATGATTTTGGCCGCATTCGCTTTGCCTGCCGCTGATGCGCCTCGCCTGGTTTTCATCACGGGCGACCATGAATATAGTTCCGAACGCACCATGCCGTTGCTGGCCAAAGAATTGGAAAAAAATTATGGAATGCAAACCACTGTTTTGTATGCGGCAAAATCAGACGGCCAGCGTGATGAACAATTCGAAGAAAATATTCCCGGACTGGAAGCGCTGGAGAAAGCGGACCTGGCAATCTTCTTTCTGCGCTGGCGTTTGTTGCCCGAAAAACAAGTTGAACAAATTAAAAAATATCTGGACTCAGGAAAACCGGTCGTCGGATTTCGCACGACTTCCCATTCCTTTCATTATCCGAAAGGAAGTCCACTAGAGCGGTGGAATGCGTTTGGCGAATTTACGTTTGGCACTCCGCCCGGCTGGGGCGCGGCCGGTCACACTCATTACGGCCATCATTCCAGCACGGATGTTTCCGTAATTCCCGCTGCCGCTAATCATCCGATTCTGCACGGCGTGGACGAAAATTTTCACGTCCGTTCGTGGCTCTATCATGTGTTGCCGAAATATCCTCCGCCGGACGCGACTCCACTTCTGATGGGAAAAGCGGTCAGCCCGGACAAGCCCGCTATCGAAAATCCCGTCGCCTGGACTTATCACACTGAAAAAGGCGGCCGCGCATTTTACACGTCGCTGGGTCATCCGGAAGATTTTCAAGTCGCAGCCTTTCAACGACTCGTTCTCAACGCGATTCATTGGGCGCTGGGAAAACCAGTTCCGGAAAAATGGCGCGGCAAAATGGAAATTAATGTTCCTTACGAAAAATCGAAATAGAAGACTGAGGATCACGGTTATTAAATTCAGAATTCTGATTTCAAAATGAAATATTCTCTCACGCTACTCTTTACTTTGTCCTTTTGTTTTGTCGCTCAGGCCGTTCCAAAATTCGAACTGCGCGACGGTGATCGCGTCCTGTTCGTCGGCGGCACTTTCATCGAACGCGAACAGGAGGAAGGTTATATCGAAACGATGCTGACCCGCCAATTCGGGTCTCGAAATATCACTTTCCGAAATCTCGGCTGGAGCGGCGACACGGTGGATCGCCAATCGCGTCCTCAATATTTAACAAATCTTTTTGGCTGGGTCGCCCAGGAAAAACCGACGGTGATTTTTGTCAGTTACGGCATGGCCGAATCGTTCAATGGCGAAAAAGGTTTGCCGCAATTTATCAAAGATTATAGTGCGCTCCTCGACCAACTTGAGCCAAACCAAGCGCGTGTTGTTTTAATTTCGCCCATTCGCCACGAATCGCTTGGCGGATTTTTTCCTGATCCAAGCGAGCACAATAAAAATTTAAAACTTTACGTCGCCGCGATTGAAAAAATGGCGCGGAAACGGGGTTTGGTTTTTATTGATTTATTTAATTCGTTGCGCGGCGACAAAAAAAATCCTCTGACCAATAATGGAATTCATCTCACGCCCGAAGGCTACCAGCGGGCCGCGCTGGCCCTGGAAAACGCCTTGGGATGTTCGCCGCAACATTTTTCCAAAACAAAAAACGAACAGATCGAAACCCTGCGCGCCACCATCAAAAATAAAAACAAACAATGGTGGCATCATTATCGCCCGATGAATTTCGAATATGTTTATGGCACGCGCAAACAAGAAAATCTCGACCAGGAAACCGCGGAGTTCGCCAAGCTCGCCGAGAATGAAGATTTAGTTATCGCTCAATTGCGTCAGCAAATTTTTGCCAAGAAAAAATTATTTGTTCCCGAGAAAATAGATTTTGTTCCGCAAACCAGTGAGAAACTCGTGGCTCCTGATCCTGAAGTGGAGCGGAAAACTTTTCAGGTCGCCGATGGTTTTGAGGTGAATCTTTTTGCCGCAGATCCGTTGATTAACAAACCCATTGCCATTGCTTTTGATGAACGCGGTCGGCTTTGGGTTTCGACGACCACTCAATATCCCCAAATAAAACCGGGCGAAAAAGCGGAAGACAAAATTATTATTTTGGAAGACAACAACGGAGATGGACGCGCCGATAAAACAACTATCTTTGCCGATGGTTTAACCATTCCAACAGGCATTTTGCCTGGGCAAGGCGGCGCTTATACTTTTGACGACACGAAAATGGTTCATTTTGCCGACACGAATTTCGATGGTCACGCGGACAAAAAAGAAATCCTATTATCCGGTTTTGGCACGGAAGATTCGCATCACATGGGACACGTTTTTCGTTGGAGTCCGGGCGGTAAAATGTATTTCAATCAGGGCGTTTTTCTCCATTCCAATATCGAAACGCCCTATGGTTTGCGCCAGCAATCCGGCTGGGCCGCGGGCATTTTTGAATACGACATAAAATCCGGCGCGATGGAAATTTATTTGGCCAACAGCGTTCCGCCCAACCCGTGGGGACATTATTGGAATCGGTGGGGTTTCGATTTTCACATTGATTCTTCCGGTCAGCAGGGAAGCAATTTTATTCTGCCCACCGCTAATAAAACATCTTCCGCGATTCCCGTTCCAGGCGGCGACGGAAAATTGGCCGGCGCAGAAATCATCAGTGGCCGCCATTTACCTCCCGAGTGGCAGGGAAATTTAATCAGCAGTCCGTTCAAAGAAAACCGCGTCGCACGCTGGGCTTTTTCCGATGACAGTTCCGGTTATGCGTTGACACCAAAACCGCCGCTAATTGTCTCGACTGATCCCGCTTTTCGTCCGGTGGAAAGCCGCATGGGACCAGACGGCGCGATTTATATTGCGGATTGGTACAATCCGCTGATCGGTCACATGCAATATCATTTTCGCGACAAGGGCCGTGATTTTACCCATGGACGAATCTGGCGCGTCACCGCAAAAAATCGTCCGCTGGTTCCCCGCCCAAAATTTAACGGCGCCTCGGTCCGCGAAGTTTTGGAATATTTGAAATCGCCGGAAGATTTTACCCGGATGCAAGCCAAACGCGTTTTGTCCGAACGCGATCCCAAAAATGTTTTGTCCGCGCTCGGAGAGTGGGTAAAAAAATTAAATCCAAACGATCCCGATTATGATCATCAACGCCTGGAAGCGTTATGGACTTATCAAACGTTGAATGTGATTGAGCCACATCTGTTGAAAAGTTTGCTGCGCGCCACAGATTTTAATGCCCGCGCTGCCGCCACGGCATTGATTCGTTATTGGCACAACCAATTAGAAAATCCACTCGAACTTCTCGCCCGGCAAATCGCTGACGACAATCCGCGCGTGCGGCTGCAAGCCGTGATTTCGCTCAGCTACATTCCGGAACGACGCGCTCTGGATTTGGCAATGACCGCGCTGGACAAAACGATGGATCGCTATCTTGTCCAAGCTTTGAAAAATACGGCCAGCGCGTTGAAAACTGTTTGGGAACCAGCGCTTATTTCGGGTGAACTCATTTTCGAAGGCGATCCGAAAAAGCTGCAATTCGTTTTGGAAGCGACCGGCTCCTCTGCTGGCGCCAGAGCGTTGCTAAAATTATTGCAGGCCGATAAAATTTCTCCGGCCCATCGTGAAAAAACAATTGAGTTGATTGCCTCCTTTGGCGATGTCGAGGATTTAGCGGCGTTATATCTTCAAAAGTTTGACTCGCCCTTGCAGGAAAAAGTTCTCGATCAGTTAGCCAAAACAGCCCGGGAAAAAAAACTGATTCCCAAAGTTGATCCAGGCCGTTTAAACGATTTGCTTAGTTCAACAAATGAAAACGTCGCGATCGCCACCATGAAACTGGCCGGCGCCTGGAACCGCAAAGAAATTCGTCCGGAATTAGAAAAAATTGCTGAAAACAATTCTGCGCCGGAAAAATTACGCATCGCCGCGCTGAATGCGCTGGCTACTCCGGGCGAAAAACAAAGTCTCGCGCTCTTGCAAAAATTTGCGGGGCCGCAATTTCCGGTCGCGATGCGCGCCGCGGCCATCATAGCGCTGACGGAAATGGATTTAAAAATCGCGGCCCAACGCGCCGCCGAATTTTTGGCTAATCCGCCCCAAAACCCGGCGCCGATTTTCAATGCGTTTTTGAGCCGAAAAGATGGCGCCGAAATTTTAGGGCAATCGTTGATGGTAAAAAGAATTGCGCCGGACAATGCCAAACTGGGCTTGCGCCTGATGCAAGCGGCTGGTCGGCAGGACGAAATTTTGCTCAGGGCTTTGAATGATGCCACCGGAATTGATGCGGAAACAAAACCGCTCTCTGCCGAGGAGTTGCAAAAAATGATTTCCGAAGTTCAAACTGAAGGCGACGCGGTTCGCGGTGAAAAAATTTTCCGACGCGCCGAATTAAATTGTTTTCAGTGCCACGCCATTGCTGGAGCGGGCGGACAAGTCGGCCCTGATTTAAGCGCCTCTGGCAGCGGTTCGACGGTGGATTACTTAATCGAGTCGCTTCTTTTCCCCAGCAAAATTCTCAAAGACGGTTTTGAAACGATGGAAGTCATCACCAAAGATGACGAATATTTTCTCGGTATCAAAGTGCGCGAAAACAAAAAGGAAGTGGCGCTCAAAGATGCGGCGCGCAGTGAAATTGTGATTCCGCTCCCTCAAATCAAAGAGAAAAAAACCAAACCGGTTTCGCTCATGCCCTCGGGTTTGGCCAACGATTTAACGCACGGAGAATTTCTGGATCTCGTTCGTTTCCTTTCTGAACTCGGCAAACCGGGTCCTTACGCCAATAATCCAAAACCCATATTCCGCCGCTGGCGCGTCTCTGATTCTGCATCGGCGGATTTGCTGACTGCAACTTCCACCAATCAATCTAAAATAAATTGGCAGCCGCTTTACAGTCTGGTTTCAGGCGATCTGCCCTTGGAATTTTTGCGGACCCATTCCAATCAGAAAATGGTTTGGGCTCGCGCCGAAATTGAGATCACCACGCCTGGGAAAATTCGATTGCATTTGAATTCCGCCGACGGTTTGGAATTGTGGGTGGACAATTCTCCCGTGAAGATTTCGGAAAATATTCTGCTTGATTTGCCCCGCGGCCCGCATTCTTTGACCTTTGCCATTGATTTACAAAAACGAAACAATCCGCTGGGCGTGGCCGCCGAAGAAGTGGCCGGTTCGCCGGGCAGATTTCAAATCGTGAACGGAAAATAGTATTTCGCGAGACGGTTGCGTTTCTGGAACAACTTGTTCAAACATTTTTATGAAAAGCCATTCCCAAGCGAAAAAAATCGTGATCGGAATAATCGGGGGCACTGTAGTTTTAATTGGCATCGCACTGATTGTTTTGCCCGGGCCAGCTTTCATTGTGATTCCCGCCGGCCTGGCCATTTTGGCTACGGAATTTGCCTGGGCACAACGTTGGTTAAAAAAAGCGAAAGAAATTATTCAGGAAAAAAAAGAGAAGATAAAGGAGGAGAAAAAAGAAGAGAAAAATTCTTTGCCATGAAAATCGCCCTCGGTTCCGACCACGCTGGATTTGATTACAAAGAAAAAATTAAAATTCTTTTGTTAGAGCTGGGTCATTCGTTTTTTGATTTTGGCACTTACAGTCCCGATCCGGTAGATTATCCACTTTACATTCGCCTTGCCGCGCAAGCCGTGGCCCGCGGCGAATTTGAGCGCGGCATTGTTTTGGGCGGTTCGGGCA
>JALYXC010000269.1 GCA_030947315.1 Verrucomicrobiota bacterium
TCAATTGAACGACAGCGATTACTCGAAGAGAAATAGCGCGGTCATGAATTTGTCCAGTAACCCAAACGAGGCTTTGCCATTGCTTGAAATAAAATTGAAAACGGAAACAAACAGCAACCAGCGTTGGTGGCTCAAGGTCGCCATCCGGGAGTGTGCGGACAAACGGCTTAAGCCGGGAGAGATTTCGGCCAGCCCAGACCATTCCAATGGTCTTCAAGCTTGCGAGGCTTCCAAGGATGGCGAGGGCGCGTTCTCTATTGTCGAGCGCGATGGAATCCGCTGCTGGCTGCTTCCGAAAAAGGCGAGTTACCTTTATTTCACTGCCAGCGATGAATTCCGGGAAAAAGCTTATGCGAACTTAGAACTCCAACTGGAATTTCTCGACATCGGGACCACCGAAATATTCCTGGAGTATAATTCCAGTAACCCGCAGGCGCCGTTTGGCGGAGCATACGAAGGTCATCCCAAACGCATTCGTCGCACGAATAGCGGACAATGGCGAAAGGCCCGGTTTTATCTTTCCAACGCCCTGTTCCGCGGCTTGCAAAACCAACACTCAGACTTTCGATTTCACAACGGCGGTGAGGATATGATTGTTCGCGCCGTCCGCATCTGGCCATCGACCGCGAATGATTGAGCGTCATTCGCGAGTTCATAAATCCCTTTGCGCCATCGCGTCTTTGCGCGAAAATGTTTCATGCCGTTGACCGAGTAAGGCCGCAAAAAATTATCCGACCTGCCGCATACCGGGAAACCGTTTTAAGGAATATCCAAATGCCGAAATTCCCCCGGCTGAATTGCAGCAATGGTGGACTGAATTAAATCAACCGCCGCTTGAATGCGGCGGAGTTTATTGGATGAAAGTTCCAAGATCGAAATGCGTCGGCCCGCAAGATTTTGCTGGTATCGGATATTTTGATCGGAGGTGATGAATAGATCGAATCCACTTTCAGCTTGTTTTAACAACTCGCCATTTTTGATGCCGCCCCAGCCGCATTGTTGCGCTGTCTTACATTGATGACCTGTCAGAAGTTTGTGCATCGGCCACGGCACACACTCGTCCAAAAGAATCTTCATGCGGCGGCAGCCGAGAGAAGGAATTGCTCAGAACGTTCCAAAATCTGGCAAGCCATCTCGCGGGTGACAGACGGAAAACATTCCAGAAATTCATCCAGGGTATAATTGTCTTCGAGGTAATCGAAAAGCGTTTTGACAGGAACACGCGTTCCTTTGAACACGGGCGTGCCGCCAAGAATATCGGGATTGATTGTGATTAAATCGTTTGGAATCACGTAGGAAATGTAACGGATGTTTACCTCGGGTCAATATTCCAAAAATGATCAAATCCAACACGCTTAGACTGATCCATTCTCGAGGTGAATTTCGCTTTATTTTTTCCGCAGAAATTTTAACGCGACTAAAAAATCCTTTGGCCACGGCGATTCCAACGTTTTTCTTTTTCCAGTTTTCGGATGAGTGAAAGTTAATTTTCTAGCGTGCAGTAATTGTCGCGCCGCCGCGAAATTTGTTTTTTCTTTCAACCGAATATTTTGTCGAGCGCCGTAGGTTTCATCGCCGACGACGGGAAAACCAAGGTGTTGAAAGTGAACGCGAATCTGGTGCGTGCGCCCGGTATGCAAAATAATTTCCACGAGTGTCGCTTCGCGCAATCGTTCTGTGACGTGATAACTGGAATGTGCTTCGCGTCCCGTTTTTTCTGTGACGGCCATTCGTTTGCGTTGCGTAGGATGGCGCGAGATGAATCCGCGAATTTCGCCATTTAATTTTGGAACTTCATCGCAAACAATGGCGTCGTAAATTTTTTCAATCGTGCGATTTGAAAACTGTTCGGCGAGCGCGAGGTGCGTTTCGTCATTTTTTGCGACGAGCAGGCAGCCGCTCGTTTCTTTGTCGAGACGGTGAACAATTCCAGGCCGCGCCACGCCGCCAATGCCGCTGAGTTGTCGGGCGCAATGATGCAGAAGCGCATTGACCAAAGTGTGTTCCGCGTGGCCCGCCGCCGGATGCACGACAATTCCCGGCGGCTTGTTCAAGACGAGCAGATCTTCATCCTCGAATAAAATATCGAGTGGAATTTTTTCCGGCAATGCCTCGGCAGGGTGCGCTTTCGGCCAATGAATTTCAATTTGGTCACCTTTGCGCGGTGGATGCGTTGGTTTTATTTTCTGCCCGTTAATTTTAATTTCACCTTCTTCGATGAGCCGCTGAATGGTTCCGCGGGAAACGGCTGGAAATTGCGAGCGCAAAAAAGTATCGAGCCGTTCCTGCGGAAGAGAAAATTCGACGGTGATAATTTGGCGCTCAGACATGGGCTGATTTTGCCCGCGAAAAATGCGAAATAACGCGAAAAAATTTTAATTATTTTCTTTTCGTTTGTTTCGCGTTTTTCGCGGGCAGAAAATTTACACTTTATTTTCCCTTGTTTCTGTTGGGGAATTTTCCGTGCGCCAGGAAAGAAAAAATAAAAGTCCGACACCGATGCAAATCGCGCTATCGGCCACATTAAACGCGGGAAATCCGAGTTCGTCTCCGCTGCGGCGATAAATATAAAACCGCAAAAAATCAACGACATGATGAATCCAAAGCCGATCAATTAAATTGCCGATTATTCCACCGAAGATGAGGCCGAGGGAAACTTGGCCGGGCAAATTTTTCGTATCGAAATGGTGGCGCCACAGAAAGAGACCGAGCAACGCGACCAGCGACACAATGGCGAGCAGCGCATTTTGGTCACGGAATAAACTCCAGGCCGCGCCGGTATTTCCCCAGTTCACGAATTTAAAAAAACCATCAATGACAATTTTTTCATCGGTATGATGGAGGAATTTGATCACCAATTGTTTGGTGATTTGATCAAGCGCAATCACCGCTGTCGCGATGAGCGCCATGCGCAGATTGCTGGCGCGGTTCATCGTTTGTAAATGACTTGCGTATCGGCCAGCAAATCATGCAAGGCGCGTTTGTCATCGCGAAAAGCGACCATCAAATAACCGATGCCACAAATCAAGCTGCTCAAAATCGAAGCCAGGAATCGGACGAGGGCTTTTACATACCCGATGGGGGAACCATCCACTCGAACTACTTTTGCGCTGATTGCCATTTTGCCTAACGTCGCGCCGAACCGGCCTGTTAAAAATGTGTAGTAAATGAGCGAAAAAAGAAAATTGGCGCCGGATTGTTTAAGGATCGGAACATAATTAAAACCTTTGGCTGGATCAAACTGAGAAGCGTGAGGCCAGCCTACGATCGCATAAACAATTACTCCCAACACAAGCTGATCCAAAATATGCCCCGCCAGCCGCGGCCAAA
Source organism: Verrucomicrobiota bacterium (assembly GCA_030947315.1). Taxonomy (GTDB): domain Bacteria; phylum Verrucomicrobiota; class Verrucomicrobiia; order Limisphaerales; family CANJXF01; genus JALYXC01. The sequence continues at coordinate 3,331 of JALYXC010000269.1, forward strand.
AACCAACTCGCTCAATTTCAGCGCCAATCCCGGCAGGCAACGGCGGCGCCAGAGCCAGCTCGGATTGCAATTCCTCATATTGCCCAGCGGGCTTCCAGCTTCCCAGATCGCTGCGCCAGATTTGTGTGGGCGATCCGACTCGTCCATCGCGCACCCAGTTTTTTAATTCTTCCAAAGTGACGGGGCCATATTCCTGTCCATCACCCCCGATAATTTTATAGTTGGTCTCCATGAAAAGCGCGTTTGGTTTAATGGAGAACGGCGCGGAATACAATGAAAATGAAAAAAAGAATTTTTCTGGTGTAGGTGGCCTGATGAAGGGCAAGTCATTGCCGTATTGCTTGCCTCAGGATTTCATGGGTATAACTAGCGAATGAGCGCCAGTAAAAAATTTAAAAATCCGCGCGCCCAACATAATTTTCAAGGCCGCACTTGTTCCATTGTGTCGGTTGGCTCGTATGTGCCCGCACGCATTTTGACCAATGCTGATTTGGCCAAAACCGTCGAGACTTCCAACGAATGGATATTGACGCGCACCGGCATTGAGCAGCGCCGCATTGCCGCCGAGGACGAATTTACTTCGGACCTGGCCGCGCGCGCCGCGCTTCGCGCCATGGAAAAAGGTGGAATTACGCCCGCCCAAATTGATTTAATTATTACTGCCACCGTTACGCCGGACATGCCATTTCCTTCGACGGCTTGTTTGGTGCAACAAAAAATTGGCGCGCATCGGGCGGCGGCTTTCGACATTGAAGCGGCGTGTTCGGGTTTTATTTTCGGGCTGGAAATCGGCCAGCAATTTATCATGACGCGCACCTATGAAACCGTCCTCGTGATTGGCGCTGAAAAACTTTCATCCATTGTGGATTGGACAGATCGAAATACCTGCGTTCTTTTTGGCGATGGAGCTGGCGCGGCGATTTTACAACATCGCCCCCAAGCCCACGGTTTGCTCACGGCTTGCATGGGTTCCGATGGACAAAAAGCGGAATTGCTTTCTGTTCCTGCGGGTGGAAGCCGCTGTCCAGCCACGGCGGAATCGGTTTCAAAACGGCTTCATTTTTTACGAATGGACGGCAAGGAAACTTTTAAAAATGCCATCAACGCGATGTACATGGCGGCGCAAGAAGCGCTCCGCCGCTGTGAACTTGAAATCACGCAAATCAAATGCGTCATTCCGCATCAGGCCAATCGCCGCATTATTGACGCAGTCGGAGAACGTCTTGGCGTCAAGCCAGAACAATTTTTTGTCAATGTGGAAAAATACGGAAACACTTCGGCGGCTTCTGTCGCCATTGCTTTGGATGAAGCAGTGGAAGGAGGCCATGTGCATCGCGGGGATTTGATCCTGCTGATTGTTTTCGGAGCGGGCCTGACCTGGGGCGCCGCCGTCATCGAATGGTAACTTCATTTTAACTTTTAGTTGACGACCTGCCGGGCGGTGCTAAAGTGAAATCACTATGAGCGCGCGAAAAATTGATATTTCAAACTCGTTTTCACCTACGACATCTTCAGGCCAAACCCGTTTGTCGCTACCGGCCAATGCTGTTCGTCTCCGGAAAAATGGCGTGGAATTTCTTTCTGACCACGCCCTGGCGACTTGGACAGAAATGATAATTGACCTGGAATCCGCGGGCGGAAAAAAAATTCATTGCAACGGGGTGGTGGTGGCTTGTGACGGGAATCACGAGTCCGGCTACAATGTTTCGATGCTCTTCACCAATATTCCTCGTCAATCCCAAGCGCTTTTAAACGCGCTAGCTTAACGCGCTTTCAATTTTTATTCCCGCGCGGATCCCAGGCATCACGCAGGCCGTCGCCCAAAAAATTCAAGGCCAGCAAAGTGGAGACCAGCATGGCGCCCGGAAAAACCAACAGCCACCAGTAAATGCGAATAGGATTTATTTGTTGCGCTCCTTCAGCAATAAGTGAACCCCAACTGGCTTGCGGCGGTTGAATGCCCAAACCGAGATAGCTCAAAAAAGATTCATACAAAATAATCGCCGGAATCGTGAGCGTCAGATAAACGATTATCACCCCATACACGTTGGGTAGAATGTGTTTGAGCAAAATTCTGGCGTGACTGGCGCCGAGCGCGCGGCTGGCTTCCACAAAATTCCGCGCGCGCAACGAGAGAACCTGGCCGCGAACAATTCGCGCCATGGTCAGCCAGGAAACTGCGCCCAGCCCGACAAAAAGAAAAACCATGGAGGCATTGTTGGCGATTTGCGCGGAAAAATTTTTGCCCAGCCATTGATTCAAATCTTTTTCGAAAGTGGCTTTCAAAACGATGACAAAAATAATCGAAGGAAGCGCGTA
>JALYXC010000285.1 GCA_030947315.1 Verrucomicrobiota bacterium
GTTTGCATATGGCATGGGGTAATCCGAACGACAAAACGAATTATTTTCCGCTGCCGTTTTATCAATTTGAATGGTTGAGAAAAGACGTAAAGAAAGTCGAACTTGGAGGAACGTATTATCCGCAAGTCTTCATTACGGTATCTGGATTAGATCAACAAACCTTAAGTTACCGACGACAAAATCTTCCGATCTGCGGCGATTTTGACGTTTGTTCAAAAAAAGGAAAAAAGCCTAATCTGTTTCGCACGCCGCCGGATCATCCTAATTTCACGGACCGCTACTTGAGGTCTAAACAGGCAGAATCTCCAGATTTTTAATCTTATTGTTTTTTTTGGTTTAACTCAAAAAGTCATCATTTATGAACGTCGAAACATGCCGGTCTGCGGCGACTTTGACGATTGTTCCAACTAAATAGACAAAACGTTTTTTTTAAGCTTCAATCTGATCTCGGCGAATTCCTTCTAGCGCAATTGAATATGGGGCGGCGCGGCGACGTAATCTGCAATTGTGAGTGACGCGTCCGGATGCGTTCGTAAATAAGAAGCGGGACACGACGGCGTGAGCGGACCATGCAAAACCCGGCGCACCACGCCGCTTTGCCAGGGGCGATTGCCATAAAAACGCAAACGCCGCGACGCTAAAATTTCTTTCATTCCGACCGTCACGGCGCGTTGGGGAATGATGGAAATTTCTCCGCCGACCGTGACGGAATTGATCGTTCGCGTTTCAGATGTTAAATCGAGAAGTCGAGTCGGAAGATTGGCAAATTCTGCAACAGAAATTTTTTCGCCCGCTTCCGACGGTTCGTTAAACGCAATATGGCCGTTGATTCCAATTCCGCCGAAAGTGGCATCCACACCACCTCGCGAATCAATCAATTTTTGAATCGCGCCGCAATTTTTCGGATCCGGAAAAACACGATTCTCACTTTTGGGAGCGAGCGACGGCTCAAGCAAATTGTAAAAATTTGTATTCATGTAACCGCGAAAACTGAGCGGATGTTCGGCAGGAATCCATTCATCGTCGTCGGTTAAATATTCGTCCATGTTGATGAGAACAACATCGCGAATGGAAATTTTTTCAGTGTTAATCCTCTTCGCGAGAATCGGAAATTGATCCACAGGCCCGACCGGAATAATCAAAGTTGCGTTTCGTTTTTCTTTTTGCGCGCGCAGAATTTCCGCCAACATTTCTTCCGCGATGGCTTGCGCAATGGAAGCCATGTCGCTTTTAAGAATGACTTTGACTGGCGTATTTTTGCCGAGATCGCAGGCGGGAATTTTTAAATAATCAGGAAATAAGGTCATGAAAGTTTTGAACAGCCTCAGGCGTAAGCCACCATGAAATGTTTGTCCATTCTTCCAACGTTTGAAACGCCGATTTGTTAGGACTCTCTTCGCGCATTTTCAGGTCATTTATTTTGAGAAGACGCAAATCGTGTGCGCCGTCCTTGCGCGCAAATTCGTAAAAGATATAAACCTCCTCATTCACGATTTGTACGTCGAGATACCGGAGCGAATTGGATGCATGCGGACTTGTAAAAGCAGGACGGTCTGGCGTCAACGCTCGCCAATTTCTCAAAGCCATCGAAGCCGCGACGCCAGTTTTTTCTTCGTAATTTTCCAAATGACTCGCGCTGCCATCGTAGAATGCAAAATATTTTTCGTTGATACGAATAAAGCTGTTAATACGTCGGCAATAACAATCCCACCCGGTCGCGTCGGGTTCGAAAACCACCCCTTGCCATTCCCAATTGTCGAGATCGTGCGACGTCGCGAGAGCCGTCGCGGAGACGCATTCTCCGGTGTTGTAAATGTCGAGCGTCGAATGAGATTTATCGCTCGTGGTTTTCGTCGGCAATGCGATGCTGAGGATCATGTAAAAAGTTCCGCGCTCCTCAAAAATCCAAGGATCTTTGATTCCTTCGAGGCCGAGAGGTTTCGCCGTGAAAATTATTTTTCGCTTTGTGACATCAAAATTTCGCGGGTCGTGCGCTTTCATCGCCGCAACACACCAATGTCCATCCGTCGGCTCAACGTAGCTGGTGAAATAATGCCAGGTTCCGTCCAGCCCCTTCCGAATGGCGCTCCGCTCAATGGAAGCCGAATCGTATTTGTCTTTGGTGACGCTCCAAATGTCTTCCCATTTTTTTAAATCGGTGGAACGGGCGATGCGCGCTTCCCCACCGCGATCCGGGGACACACCGTGCGGACGCCGAATTCGGTATGTGAGATACCAGGCTTTTTCATTCGCGGAAAAAAAAACGCCCGGCGCGCCTGCCCAATAACCTTTTTCATTTCCAACCGGGTTCTGGATGATTTGCCCGTTGGCCAAAAGTTCGGAGGTGAGTTTCATTATTTA
>JALYXC010000239.1 GCA_030947315.1 Verrucomicrobiota bacterium
AAGATATTACCGAACAGCGGGCGCATGAAATTGCGTCTTTGCCGATCGACATTGTGGGCGTGGGCGATGATCTCGGAATTGCTCGCCAGGCTGCGATATTCAAAGCAACAAAAAAAATGTCCTACGCCGATTGTTTCGGCGCCGCTCTCGCCAAAATAAAAAATGCCGAATTCGTCACCGGCGATCCGGAGTTTAAAGAAGTGGAAAAAGAAATAAAAATCGCGTGGCTGAAAATTAGCTGAATCGGCTGCGAGGCAATATGATTTGCATGCTTCTGAGGTGACGTTGCTGGAAATTTCCCGTGACCCAAATGCCGGCCATCGCGAAAAATTACTTGGCGTTTTGAAACGCCACACGGTCATCATTCTTCCGGCGGAACCTCGCGATGAAATTGAGGGATTGGCCAGGAAATATATTGAACGCAAAATTATTCCTGCCACAAAACTTGAGGACGCCTTGCATGTTGCCTATGCAGTCGTTCACCAGATGGATATATTGTTGTCATGGAATTTTAAACATCTGGCGAACATTCGCCGCGAAACTTTGATTATCGCCGCCAGCAAGCAAGAAGGGTATCGTCATCCGCTGCGGCTGATTTCACCGCTGGAGGTCGAAGATGAAACCAATGAAGACTGAAAAAAATTACGTTCCAAAAGCACAGCGCGAGGTTTGGGAATGGAAAGATTCCATTTCCCAGGAAGTCAAACACCTGCCCACCGGGCAGGCGCTGCGAAAAATTCTCGAAACGGCCAGCCGTGCCACAGAGCAGCTTGGTTTTGCGCCAGAACAAGCGAGCATTGCCATACGGACCTAAAGGCTGTCCGATTTTATGAGCGGAAAATCGAAACGCAATCCCGTCGCAAACGTTGTGACAGCTAAATTGAAGCGCACCGGCGGTCCGGAGTTTAAAGAAGTGGAAAAAGAAATAAAAGTTTCTTGGGTCAAAGGCTGAACTGATGGCCGCAAAACACAAAGATTGGACGCGCGAAGAACACATTCTCACTTTCAATTTTTGCTGCAAGATTCTGTTCGCCCGACAACATAACCGCACTACCGAAATCGTCGAATTGGCGAAACATGTGTATTGCTCCACCAATTCCATCGCGAGGAAGCTGAAATAATTTTTCTCGGTCTCCGCCGAATATGACTCATCGTCCATAGATTTTCTGACATGTTTCGGATGGACTATGAATTTTTTACGAACTTCCTTGCTGTAGCAGATGATTTTTGAGAGTTTGGATTTTCTAATAACTCATGGCTTACACAGATTTCATGCGAGTGGTTTCCACGTTGGTTGCTTCGTAGTTTTTGAAAGCATCGCCGCAATTTTAGCGCGCCCCCATTTCCGTCACGCGGAAGCACAATACAAAATACTGAATCCCAACATCAGTGCTGCCGCTCAATTGGAAATCCAATCCATCATAGATGAATTGACGACGAGCCAGACAAAGCCGGATAAAGCTGCTGAAATCGAACGCATCCGCAAAGTCGCAACCGTCGGCACCATCAAGAAAATCAAAAAACCCCGAGTGGATTTGCATCTCATCGCCCACGATGGAACGGAATACTATTTCGACTTGAAAACGGCAAAGCCGAACATGGATGAATTTAAAGCGCATAAGCGCAAGATGCTCGAATGGGTTGCGTATCGTTTGCAACTTAGTCCCAAAGCAAAGTTAAAAACGGCTTTGGCCATCCCATACAATCCATACGAACCGGAACCTTATGAACGTTGGACTCTCGCCGGACTTTACGATCTGAAAGAGGAGATATTAGTCGCGCATGAGTTATGGGATTTCCTGGGCGGCAAAGGAGCGTATGAAGAGTTGCTAAAAATATTTGAAGAAGTGGGAATTTTATTGCGCCCTGAAATTGACGTTCGTTTTGCCAAGTTTAAATAGCCAGTGAATTCGAGATAAAGTCTTCCATCCCTTTCAAGGATTTATTTTATCGCGACAACGCGAACGTTCGAAGAAAAATCTTCTGCCGTCTTGCAATGGCTCTTTTCTTTATAAACAGCTTTTTTAATCTATACCTCAAATTGCAGGTAAATACATTTGAGATAATGTCCTTCGGGAAAAGTGGCGGGATGGTCGGGCGCATGAGCAGTGGTTTGTAGCTCCTGAAACTTGCGTCCTGATTGTTGGGCAGTTTCACGAAGCACGCGAAAAAATTCTTCTGAAGAAACGTGAGCAGAACAGGAAGCTGCCACCAAAACGCCTGTTGGCCGAAGATGGTTGATGCTGTGACGAGCGAGTTTTCCGTAAGCTTGAATTGCTCCAGCACGTTCTGCTTCCCGCTTCGCCAGTGAAGATGGATCGAGGATGATAAGATCAAACTTTCGCCTGGCATTGGCCGCGAGCCACTCGAAGGCGTCGGCTTGAATAGTTTCGTGATTACAATTTTTTACCGCGGAGTTGGACTGGTTCAAGGCGAAGTTGCGTTGCGCACTTTGCAAAGCGTGCTGGCTGATGTCGAGGTCAGTCACGGAGGTTCCTCCACCTCGCGCAGCATAAATTGAAAAGCCGCCAGAAAAACTAAAGGCATTCAGCACTTCGCGACCTTGAGCTAGAGATTCAACCAGTTTTCGATTTTCGCGTTGATCGAGAAAGAACCCGGTCTTCTGTCCGCGCAAAATATCCGCTTCAAAGCGCAGACCATTTTCTAAAAAACTAACTGCTTCGTTTAGGGGAAGTCCGCGCAAGATTTGTCCATCAGAAAAATTAAACTGGCTTTGGGCGATACTCTGCATGTTGCGGCTGAGACGGAGAACCAATCGCTCGTGTGGGAGTAGTTCGGTGAGAAGTAACACAACTTCATTCAAACGCGGAAGCCATGCGGCAGTGTAAAGTTTTAAAACGAGCGAGGTATCGTAGCGATCTAATACCAGTCCTGGCCAACCATCGCTTTCACCATTGATCCAACGGTAAGCTGTGGTTTGGTCGTTAAACAAACCTGCGCGCCGCTGAAGAGCTTGCCAAAGATGATTGCGCCACCAGGTTGGGTTAATAATTTGTGGTTTGCCCGCATGCAAAACTCGAACGCGCAAAGGCGAGTCCGGATCGAACAAACCAACCGCAAGGAATTTATCGTTGCGATCAAAAATGACCGCCAGTTCGCCGAGTCGCCCAGGACGATTACTTTCACGGATACTTTTCGCAAAAAGCCACGGATGTCCTGCGCGAAGAATAGTTTCGGCAGCTGAAGTCACGCGAAGCCGCAACCGCGGTTCATCTGGTTTTGAAGAAAACATTATTTTGATCAGAGACGTTATCGAGAATATCCGCCTGTCGAAATATCCGAAATTAATCCCAGCGCAAAACTTTTCGGCGCATTTTTTGTTGTTAATTCAAAAACAGAACTTGTTGGCGAGATTCCATTTTTTCTGGCTGAATGCCGCGAATGGATAAAATTATCATTAGCGACCTGGAACTTTTTTATCGTGTGGGCGTGCCCGAAGAAGAACGCGTTCGGCCACAGCGACTTTTGTTGACGATTGAATTGGAACACGATTTTCAGACGGCCGCTGCGAGCGATGATTTGCGCCAGACGATTAATTATTTTGCGGTGACGCAAAAATTGTTGCGTTTTGGGGAAGGGCGCAGTTGGAAATTGTTGGAAACATTGGCCGTGGAGATTGCTGATTTGATGCTGGAAGAATTCAAAGCGGCTGGCGTGAGCGTCGAAATTAAAAAATTTATTATTCCCGAAGCGCGATTCGTTGGCGTGAAAATAAAACGGCAAAAATAAAAAATTAAATTTGTTTCATTTTTTATTTTTGGTTTGAGTTCAGTCCGTTAATTTTAGACTTGTCTTTTCAGATTTTGCTCGGAAAATGCCTTCTTCTTTATGGAACAAACGAATCAGTCGGACGCTTTCTACACTTTTCTGGCCTGGCTGGAGCACAATAAAAAATTGGCGCTCGGCGCCGTCGCGCTGGTGGTTATGCTGGGCGCGGGTTTTGGTATATACAAATGGAGTAAAAATCAGGCCCTCATTCAGGCGAATAAAGATTTATTTGCTTTGCCGCCGATCCTTGGTCCCGGCCGCAATGCCGCGCCCTCGGCGGAAGCTTATCTTAAAGTGGCGCAGAAACATGCGCAAACCAGTGTGGGCGACCAGGCGTTTTTGCTGGCCGCAGAAATTTTATTTGATCAGGGAAAATATGCGGAAGCGCAAACGCAGTTTCAAAAATTTTTGACTGAAAATCAAATCAGTCCCTTGCGAACGCAAGCAGCCATGGGCGTGGCGGCTTCATGCGAGGCGCAAAATAAATGGAGTGACGCCGCCGCCAAATATCAGGAGGTCGTTCAACATTATTCTGGCAGCAGCGCGGTGACACCGGCCAAGCTCGGTTTGGGGCGCGTTTATGAAAATCAAAACAAACCGGAGCAAGCTTTGAAACTTTACGATGAAATCGCCCAATCCAATGATCCGCGCGATCTCTGGCGATCGGAAGCGATGGATCGCCGCGAACAATTAGTCGCCAAAAATCCCGCGCTGGCCAGAGTTGCGGAACAAACTGCGCCGCCCCTGAATTCGCCGCTCCAGATTTCCACGAATCTTTCCGGAAAAACTTCTTCCAACGCGCCAGTTAAAACTAATTCAAAACCAAAATTATGAACCCAAGATTATTCAAACAATGTGTCGCCGAATTTATCGGAACGTTCGCGCTAATTTTTATCGGAGTCGGCGCGATTTATCATAACGCGGGATTATTGGCCGTGGCTCTTGCGCACGGCTTGACGATTGCCGTGATGGCTTCGGCCACCGGCGCGATTTCCGGAGGACATTTGAACCCCGCCGTGACGTTTGGATTGTTCGTGGGCGGAAAAATAAACGCGAAAAATGCGGCGGCTTATTGGGTTGCGCAATTGGCCGGAGCATCAGTGGCGGCTTTTATTTTGCTTTTTCTTTTCAGCAACCAGATCGAACCGGGGAATGGTAAAGCCGTAATGGCCAGCACCATCGTGGCGAATGGCACACCTGATTTGCCGAAAACGGGAATCAATATGACGCAAGGAATCGTCATCGAAATGATTCTGACCTTCTTTTTAGTTTTTGTGGTTTACGGAACAGCGGTGGATGCGCGCGCGCCAAAAATCGCCGGACTGGCCATTGGCTTGACCGTGACGCTGGACATTTTATTTGGCGGCCCATTCACCGGGGCAGCGATGAATCCCGCGCGCACTTTTGGGCCGGCGCTGGCCAGCGGGCATTGGAATAATCAATTGGTTTATTGGATTGGCCCACTGCTGGGCGGCGGATTGGCCGGGCTAATTTATGGACGATTTTTAATCTACGAAGAAAAAATTGTTTAATCAATATTTTTAACGCAAAGACGCAAAGGCACTAGGCATAATTTTCTGAATCCTTAAATTTTCTAGTTCTCCTTTGCGACTTCGCGCCATGGCGTCTTTGCGTTGAATTTTCAATTTGCATGAAATTAACCATCATTGGAACCGGCTATGTGGGCTTGGTGAGCGGAACTTGTTTTGCCGAAATTGGGCATCAGGTTATTTGCGTGGATAAAGATGCGGAAAAAATAAAAATGCTGCGGGCGGGAAAAATGCCGATCTACGAACCGGGCTTGAGTGAACTGGTCAAAAAAAATGTGTGGGACGGCCGTTTGAGTTTTAGTGAAAGCACTCAGGAAGGCGTGGAAAAATCGGATATAATTTTTATCGCTGTTCCGACCCCTGCGCAAAGCGATGGCGGAGTGGATTTAAGTTTTATCGAATCGGTTTCCCGGGAAATTTCCGCTACGATGACCAGCTACAAAATTGTGGTGGACAAAAGCACCGTGCCGGTAAAAACCGGCCAGAAAGTGGCGGAAACCATCAATCGTTATTGTAAAGCGAAAGTGGATTGCGATGTGGTGAGCAATCCAGAATTTTTGCGCGAAGGATTTGCCGTCGAAGATTTCATGAAGCCGGATCGGATCGTGATCGGCGTCCGTTCGCAACGTCCCGTTCCCGCCATGAAGGAAGTTTTTGAGCCTTTCCAGGCGCCGATTATCGTGACGGATATTAATTCTGCGGAGTTAATTAAACACGCCGCCAATTCTTTTCTCGCCCTGAAAATTTCCTACATCAACGCGATTTCTCGAATCTGCGAAGCGTCCGGCGCCAACGTGCAGGAAGTCGCCAACGGCATGGGCATGGATGCGCGCATTGGCCGCCGATTTCTCGACGCCTCGCTCGGTTTTGGCGGCAGTTGTTTTCCAAAAGATCTGAGCGCCTTCATTCAGATTTCCGAAAAGCTCGGTTACGATTTTGCGTTGCTCAAAGAAGTCCAACATATCAACACCCAGCAAATGGAGCGGTTTGTCAAAAAAATTCTCGACACACTTTGGGTGCTTAAAGACAAAACCATTGGCGTGCTGGGATTGGCTTTCAAACAAAATACAGACGATGTGCGGATGTCGCCGGCGATTGATCTTTGTCAACGTTTGCAAAAAGAAGGAGCAAAATTGCGAGTGCACGATCCGCAAGCGATGGAAAAAGCCAAATCAATTTTGAAAGAGGTCACTTATGTTGCCGACATGAATGAAGTGGCCGATGGCTGCGATGCGCTGGTCATTGCCACCGAATGGCCGGAATTTAAAAAGCTCGATTTGGAACGCGCTCGCAAAGCTTTAACACACCCGATTTTATTCGATGGCCGCAATCTTTTCGATGTCGAAGAAATGGAACGGTTCGGGTTCATTTACAAAAGCATTGGGAGATAAGTTTTGAGTTTTGAGTTTTGAATTTTGATTGAAAAAGCGTGTTGAGCCGATTCAGCTTTCTCCAACTCAAAATTCAAAATTCAAAACGAAAAACTTTATTGAAGTCGCCGCCGGTTTGGTTTTTCGCAATGGTTTGCTTTTAATTACGCAACGGCGTCCAACTGATCACCTCGGCGGATTATGGGAATTTCCCGGCGGAAAACGAGAAAGCGACGAAACGTTTGAAGAATGTTTGCACCGCGAACTGCGCGAGGAACTGGGAATTGAAGTTATGGTTGGTGAACTCATCGAAAGTCTCACGCACGATTATCCTGAAAAGTCGGTGCGCCTGAAATTTTTTCGCTGTAAATTATTGAAGAACGAACCGCGCCCAATTTTTTGTCACAATTTGGCGTGGATAAAAAAAGAGCAGCTAACAGATTACGAATTCCCGGCCGCCGATGCGCGCTTACTGGAAAGATTACAGGAAAGCGATGAGTTGTGGAAAAAATCTGGCGGATCGCCTCTTTCGCTTAGCGAAACAAATCGCTATGCGAGCCTGTGCGCTCAAAACGGACATGTGAGTTTTCTTCGGTCAAACTATAAATCAAAATCCAATCCGGCTCGAGGTGGCAATCCCGACTTCCGGTAAATTCGCCGCGTAAAGGATGATCTCTATATTCAGATGACAGTGGGGCGCCGTCAATCAGAAGATCGAGAACTATTTTAAGTTTCCGCAAATCTTTGCCGCGTTTTGCGACGCGTTTGACATCTTTTTTGAATTGGCTGGCGCGAGTAAAAGTTCTCACAAACCCAAATCCGCGAAAAGTTCTTTCTTACTGCCGAAGCGTTTCAAATTTTTTCCGGCTTTGCTTTGGCGGAGTGTCCGCGCAGTGAGTTCGTTGGGAATACGCAGGTCGAAAGGCAACCCGCGTTGCAATTTAATCTGGCGATAAAGAAGATGAATTGTTTCCGAAACAGTCAGGCCGAGCCGATTCAAAATCGTTTCAACCTCATTTTTCAACTCGGGTTCAATGCGCGCGCGAATCGTGGCTTCTTTCATAAAAAAAATGTAGCCCTCCTGTAGCTACAAGGCAAGTACAAAAATTTATAATTTGGAAATTTGCCGCGTCAACTATTCCGCCGGAGCTATTTTCTCCCAGAAGCTACCGTTAATCGGCAATTGCGAATTGCATTTCCCGCGTCTTCTCCACCACTTTGGACGCCTCCATGATTTCAAAACCGACGATGCCGCCATCATAACCAAAATCGGCAATAACACCGGGACGCACCTCATCGCTTTCTCGAACGCGCGCGTCGCGAAACATGATCGTTAGCGTGTCGGTTTCCTTGTCGTATTCAATTTTCATGCGCTTTTTCCTCTTTCATATTTCTCGAACTTCGAACTCTTGTAAACGGTCACGATGGTTAATTTCGAATCGGTTTCCTCCACAACCACTCGCAACAGCATCTCAGCATTGAGCGCTTTGTCCAGGTAACGCCGTTGGTAAAATTGGCGCGGTGGTTGGGCGGAGATAATCGAATCGGGCTGCCGAATAGTTAGTTCCACCTCGACTTTATCTATTTCTCTTTTCGCAACTTTTATTTGCGCATGAGGCGTCCAACGAATCGGTTTCATTGGGAAGCGGTTTTTCGCAATCGCCAGCCAATGAGCGCACCTACCAAAATCATAGGAAGACAATAGACCACGTACCAAAGCCAACCCATCGCATTTTCGTTTCTGCCGGAGAGACAAAGCCAAATCATAAAAACAAGCAGCAAGTCAGCACCGACGATTCCGCCCAAAAAACAACCACAATTTCTGCTCGACTTCCAGCAAGTCCAACAGATCGTGCAAACGAGCCACCAAAGTATCTGCGGTGCCGCTAAAAATGCAAAATTCGACAGTAGGAGAAATATCCACTGTTTACCGCTCACGCCTTTTTCGTCGAAAGGATAATACAGGGTAGCATTGCGACAACAGGACCAATAATCGCTAATAAGAAATCTTTGAAGATCGGCATACACGTAGCTTGTGAAAGATAGCAATTTGCTTTCACGAATGAACGATAATTCCTTGCGGCTGAATTCCCGCAAGGACTTTTAAACCTTCCCGTAAAAATCTTCGATGACTTTGCGGAAAGTATTTTCTTCCGGTTTAACAATTCCGATTTCGCGCTGCGCATTTTCTTCGGAATCGCTGGCGTGCGCGGCATTGACCATAATCGTTTGTCCAAATTCGCGACGGATGGAACCGGGCGGCGCTTTGGAGGGATCAGTTGGTCCCAGGACATCGCGAATTTTCCGAACCGCTTCGACGCCTTCATAAACCAGCGCGATACATTTTTCCGGGCCAGGCGCGTTGACTAAAGCCGGATCGCATTCACTGGGCGAACGGCCCGACATAAATTTCACGATGTTATCAAATTGGTTATCGCCGAAAACCGGGCCGAGAATATCGCCGAGTTGTTTTTCTTCGGATTCAGGAATTTTAAAATGAAATTCTTTTTCCAAAACGGATTTGGCGCGGGTTGAAACCATATCCTTGAGTTTCGTGCGCAACACTTCGCGCACCGGTCCATAAAATTCCGACGCCTGCGCCACGCTCATTTGCAACACGTTGATGCCAACAATGTAAAGGCCCGTGCGGGAAAAAAAATCAATCACATTGCCCGGGCGGCCCGTGGGAAAACGAAAATTATCCGGCTTGATCAAAACCAAAGTGCGCTGCGGTTTTTCGCCTGGGTGATAAGCAATGGTGTTTTTGAGCAAACCGCCGTCGTCTTCGGAGTATTTTGCCCATAATTTTAATTTAACTTCCGCCTCTTCAATATTTGGCGCGGCCAGCACCGCCGGTTCGAAATAGCGCACCTCGCCATTCTCATCCAGAATCAAATCGCCATACGTGTCGCGAATGGTTTCGCCACCGCGCCGATCCGCGCTGATGTTTCCGATGACGGACCGAATTTTGCGCACCGCATCTTCGCCGCAAAAAAGCAGCATCATGACGCGCCGGCCCTGTTGCGTTTTTGGATCGGGCGCGAGATTTTTTAAAATATATTGCCGAATCAACTCTTGAATCTGCCGGTCTTGCGGATCGTTGGCGGAAATAATCACTTCAGAATATTGCTGCACCAGTTCCTGGCTCGGCGCAAAAAGGCGCGCGCCCACCAGTTCCAAGCCAGTGCGGGTAATCAAACGGGCAAAAATACCGCCGGTGCGCGATTTATGCAGCGAATAGGGCGTAATGATGACGTAGGCAAGTTGTTGCGGCATACAAATCAGCTTGGCGAATCAGACCCCGGATTGGGCGGAGGCGCGGCGGAGGGAGGCGTGGCTTTGCCGCCCAGAATTTTAAACATAACCGTGCCGCAAGTCGGGCAGCGGCCTTTGATTGCTTTGCGGCCGTTTTTCATCACTTCTTCAGCGGCATTCACGATTTCTTTTTTAGCTTTGCATTTGACACAATATCCTTCAGGCATAAAATTTTCCGGCAAAAACGCACCAAGCGGCTTTGCCATAAGGAACGGAGCTTACGCCGCGTCCCTCCTCAGCGTCAACTGATAAGTCCGATTGGCCGTCCTAATTGGGCAAACTTGACTTCTCCACCCCGATCAATTTTTCCAATGCGAGAAATAAATCTTCTCTCCTCGCAAAATGCGCGGACTCATCATTTCCCTCCACCAACCCGAAGCCGAGTCCGTAGGCGGGACCGTTGGCGACGCAAGCATCGGTCTTATTTTCTAAAATTTGCGCTGCGGCTTTTTGCAAAACATCGTCGCGATGTCCCTCCACTTCATATTTCCAGCCGACAACTTTTGCGCGCGGAAACTGAGTTCGCAGCGATGAAATAATTTTTGCCGTCGGAACCAGTTCGGCCAAAAGATTTCCTTCGCGCGTGGAAAATTTTCCAGAATTGATTTCACAAAGTTCACCAGAATCATGGCGTGAAAATACTCTTCCAAATTTAAAATCGCTCACGGCGGCGGCATGGAAAATCGCATCGAAGTTTTCTCCGCTTAAATTTCTTAAACGCACCAATAAATCATCGCTCGTCGTGAAAGTTTCAATTTTTTGCGCGAAAGATTTTTCTCGAACAGTTGCCGAAGAACCGATCAACAACGTGACTTGATGTCCCCGCTCCACCAGAAAATTGGCCAGCAATGTTCCGAGTTTTCCCGTGGAAAAATTGGTCAATCGCCGCGCCTCATCGAGCGGTTCGTAGGTTGGTCCCGCCGTAACGATGCAATTCATCTCTGCCAAATACCGTGAAACGCAAAGACAGGAAAGCGAGATTTACCGCAGAGACGCAGAGGCGCAGAGAAACATATACCGAGCTTTCTTCTCCTCTGCGTCTCTGCGACTCTGCGGTGAATCCTTTCGGAATCTTGTTTTGCCAAAACTTCGTGGCAATCTTTTCGCGTGAGTGACGACTGCTCCAACAATTTTAGCGCCAATTCTATTCACAGGATGGGTTGACGTTCTGTTTGACCAGCATCACTCTTTCACCATTATGCGTTGCCTTCTAATTCTTGCGTTATTTGTTTTGGCGGGATGTAAAACTTACCCACAACAGAATCCAAAATTGGTGAAGCAAAGAGACCGACTATTTGGCGACGCTTTGCATATGAAAGCAGTTCGTAAGCCTGATTATGCTGTCGCGTACCGGGTTACTGATTTAGATACACAAGTAATTCGGGATTCAATAGCAAAAGGTGAAAATCCGGCTGACATTTTTAAAGATAATAAAAAATTCATTCAGGAATATCCCATTCTTTCTGGCCCCATTCACATTCCCAAAAAGGTCCAAAAGCAATTGTCCAAACTATTATTGTCTCCGAACAGCTATCTCCCGCGTATTCCTACATTGTGCGGTTTTTCGCCTGGTATAGCTTTTAGATTTAAGCGCGGCGATGTATCGGTTGATGTTCTTTTATGCTTTCATTGCTGGGAAGCAATGATTGTAACGGACAATCCTGGAGAGATTGCTGGTTTGGGATCAAACACCTCCGAAATTGTGAGATTAATTGATAGCTTCTTACCAAAAATAAATCATTAGACTAAGTGCCGCGATCATTTTAACGCGCAATCTTGGTTTCCTTTTTGCCTTTTCCCTTTTTTCGACGCATTTTCTTCCCCGTAAATTATGAGTAAAATTATCGGCATTGATTTGGGCACCACCAATTCGCTTGTGGCAACAGTTGATTCTGGAATTCCTTTTGTCATTGCGGATGCGGACGGACAGCGCTTGACGCCTTCGGTCGTGCATATTTCCAGCGATAATTCTGAACCGGTTGTTGGACATCAAGCCAATCGCGTTCGCGTTTTGAAACCGTCGGAGACGATTTATTCGGTCAAACGTTTTATGGGGCGGCGCGGCTCGGAAATTGCGCGTGAAGAAATGCTCGTAACGTATCCGGTGAAAAGCGACAGCAACGGTTCCGTCACTTTTGAAATTCACGGACGCGCCTGGACGCCGGAAGAAATTTCTGCGGAGATTTTAAAAAAATTAAAACGCGATGCGGAAATTTCTCTGGGCGAACCAGTCACTCGCGCCGTGATTACGGTTCCAGCTTATTTTAACGACGCGCAACGCAACGCCACCAAAAAAACGGGCGAACTTGCTGGTTTGACCGTCGAGCGAATCGTTAATGAACCAACCGCAGCCGCGCTGGCCTACGGTTTGGATAAATTAAAAGAACATTCCAAAATTGCGGTTTATGATTTGGGCGGCGGCACGTTTGATCTTTCGATTCTGGAATTGAACGCAGGCGTTTTTCAGGTTTTGTCCACCCACGGAAACACGCGGCTCGGCGGCGACGATTTGGATAAAAAGCTGGTTGATTTTCTGGTGGAACAAATTGAAAAAGATTTTTCTCACGCAAAGGCGCAAAGGCGCAAAGGGGAAAATTCTCAATCCAATTTTGCGCTTGATGCTGGTTTTTTGTCGCGACTTCGCGAAGAAGCTGAAAAAGCAAAAATAAAATTATCATCTGAAACCGAAGTCGAAATTGCGCTGCCGTTTCTCACGCCGGATTTTAGTTTCAGCTACAAACTGACGCGCGTTGAACTGGAAAATTTAACGCGCGACATCATTGCCAAAACGCGTTCGCATTGTTTGCGTTCGCTTTCCGACGCGAAACTTGAAGCCAAAGATTTGGATCAAATTATTCTCGTCGGCGGCCAAACGCGAATGCCGCT
>JALYXC010000240.1 GCA_030947315.1 Verrucomicrobiota bacterium
GGTGGGAAATATGACTGAGCATCGCGAAAAAATATTTTTTAAACAGGAAAGCTTGTCTTCGGCCAAATGCAATGCTGGCCAGGCTCACCGTGTGCCAATCGCCACCGGCTCGGAGTGGAATGACGCAGAAAAAAATTATCCAAAATGCGATGGCTTGTCGCATTTGTTCGAAGCGCAAACCGCTCGAACGCCGACAGCGACAGCCGTTTTTTCGCCAACCAAAAATGAGTTCGGTGAAAATCAGTTGACCTATCGTGAATTGAATCGGCGCGCCAACCAACTCGCGCGCTATTTAAAAAAACTCGGCGTCGGCCCCGATGTGGTGGTGGGAATTTGCGCGGAACGTTCGCTCGAAACGAGCATTGCTGTGCTGGCCATCATCAAGGCCGGCGGCGCTTATCTTCCGTTAGATCCGAGTTATCCGAGGGAGCGCCTGATTTTAATGCTCGAAGAAACGCAAGCGCCCGTCATTCTAACCCAGCAAAAATTGGCCACAGGACTTCCTCACGATGGAACGAAATTGTTTTGTCTCGATACCGACTGGAAAAAGATTGCCGAAGAAAACGATGAGAATCCGGCAGTCGAAGTTACGCCGGAGAATCTGGCTTACTTGATTTACACCTCCGGTTCCTCAGGCCGTCCCAAAGGCGTGGCGATGGAACAAGGACCGCTGATCAATTTGCTTTATTGGCAGATGGAAAACTGGAGTTTCACGCCCGTGGCACGAACGTTGCAATTTGCTTCGCTGAATTTCGATGTTTCATTTCAAGAGATTTTTTCCACCTGGTGTTCGGGCGGCACGTTGATTTTGATTGGCGAGAAGGAGCGGCGCGATTCCAGTTTGCTCGTTCAATTCCTGCGTGATCATCAAGTGGAAAGGTTATTTCTTCCTTTCGTGGCGCTGAAACATTTGGCCGACGCCGCCGAGCAACAAGAAATTTTTCCGCAAAGTCTGAAGGAAATTATTACGGCGGGCGAACAGTTGCAGATCGCGCCGCCGATGATTCGTTTTTTCAACAGACTGTCTGGTTGCACTTTGGAAAATCAATACGGCCCTTCTGAAACGCATGTTGTCACCGCTTACCGGTTGCAGGGCGAACCAGACGACTGGCCGGCCTTGCCTCCGATCGGACGCCCCATTTCCAATACGCAAATTTATTTGTTGGATGAACAGAAACTGCCCGTGCCCGAGGGGGAGCCGGGAGAATTATTTATTGGAGGGACTTGTCTGGCGCGCGGTTACTTGCATCGTCCCGATTTGACGGCGGAAAAATTTATCAGAGATCCAGGACGGGAAGATCCGAAAGCGCGTTTGTATAAAACTGGCGATTTGGCCCGGTATTTGCCCGACGGAAATATTGAATTTCTCGGACGCCTGGATCATCAGGTTAAGGTGCGCGGTTTCCGAATTGAGCTGGGCGAAATCGAAGCCGTTTTAAGACATCATCCCGCTGTGCGCGAAGTGGTGGTCGTCGCGCGCGAAATTACTCCCGGCGAAAAAAGGCTTGTCGCTTATATCGTGGCGCATTCCGGTCAAACGGCGCGGTCGAATGACCTGCGAAATTTTCTCAAAGAAAAAGTTCCGCCTTATTCTATTCCATCGGCTTTCGTGATGTTGACATCCTTGCCCTTGACGCCGAATGGCAAAGTGGATCGGCGCGCGCTGCCGGAACCGGGGCAGATCGAAGAATTGCCCGGCGAGATAAAAAATCCGCGCGACCCGCTGGAAATGCAACTGCAATTGGTTTTCGAAAAATTTCTCAGTCACCGTTTCATTGGCATTGACATGAGCTTTTTCGAATTGGGCGGCGATTCATTGCAGGCGCTGAAATTAATTGTCGAAATCGAGCGAGCGACTGGAAAAAAATTGCCGCTCGGAATTTTGTTTCAAGCTTCCACCATTGAAGATTTGGCCAAAATAATTCGCGAACAAGATGGCCACGCCGAATGGTCGGCCCTTGTTTCGCTGCAACCCCATGGCTCGCGTCCACCGCTTTTTTTAGTTCATACCACGCCCGGAGATGTGCTCGGGTATGGCGGTTTGGTATATCACATGGATTCCGACCAGCCCTGTTACGGATTTCAATCGCTTGGATTAATAGATCAAAATAAAAGCCACCCGCGCGTTGAGGAAATGGCTTCTTATTACAACCAATTGATGCGCGCCCAACAACCGCACGGACCTTATTTTTTAGGCGGCTGGTGTTACGGCGGGATTGTCGCCGTCGAAATGGCGCATCAGCTTTTGGCGGCGGGAGAAAAAGTCGCGCCGCTGCTTCTGATTGAAACGCCCGCGCCCGCGCCCGCTCGTTCTAATTTGCGTTATTATTTCCGGCGGATCGGTTGTCTTTTGAAAATGGGGCCGAGGCAATGGAAAACTTATTTAGCCGAAAAAATAAAATATTATCGCGGCATTAAAACGGCCACTGAAATGCGATTCAAACGAGTCGAAGTGCCGCATGGAGAAGATAAAAAAATGATGGAGGAACAAAATCGTTTTCTGGTTCAACTGGAAGCGGTTTATCATACCAACTTGAATGCGCTTAACTATTACAAATCTCGTTTTTATCCGGGTAAAATTATTTTGTTTAACGCAGCGGAACAGGACCCGGCGATTGTCTCTGATCCGCATTATGGCTGGCCGCCGCTGGCCGCGGAATTAGAAACGCATTTCATCACTGGCAAACACGATACCATTTTGATGGAACCGCATGTTAAATTGCTCACCCAAAAACTCACGCTATGCCTCCAGCAAGCCCAGAAATAATTTCCTCCCCTTCCGCCATGACCAGCGAGGACGTTAGAAAAAACATCTGGCGCAATTCCGTTTCCAATTATGTCTTTATCATTTTGCGGATGGGTCTGGGCCTCATTATGTTTCGCATGCTTTATCAAGGAATGGATCCCGAAGAATTCGGCTTCTGGTCCTTGCTCTGGAGCGTGTTTGGCTTTGGCATCATTCTTGATTTCGGTTTTGGCTTTACGGCGGTTAAGCGAGTCGCAGAACTTTCTGTTCAACAAAAATGGGATGATTTAAGCCGTGTGCTCAGCACCATTTTTTATTTATACTTGGCGATTGGCGCGTTGATTGTCGGCACGGTGCTGATCGGCTCGCATCAATTGATCGAACTTTTTCAAATCGCCAATCCCGCCAATAAAGAACCCTTTCGACAGGTGCTGGTCTTTTTTTTCTGTGGCATGGGTGTGATTTTTCCGTTTGGAATTTTTCCGGAAATTTTAATCGGGCAGCAGCGCATTTCTCTAACCAATATTCTTTTTTCCGCGGGCCTTTTGGCCAATTTTATTTGTCTGGCCGCCGCCATCCATTTTCAATGGGGCATGAAATCCTACGTTACGATTGCGTTGATCTTCGGATTTCTTCCTTGTCTGGCTTCGGCGGTCTGCGCCTTGCGCGGCTTGCCTCAAGTGCGAATTTGGCCGCAATTATTTTCCTGGTCCATGGTGCGCGACACGCTGCGATTTTCCATTTTTGCTTACATCAGCAGTCTCAGCGGAATTATTCTGGCGAAAACCGATCAACTCGTTTTAGGCACGGCCCTGGCCGTTTCTGCCGTGACGATTTATCAAGCCGGGGCGAAAATCGGCGAAATGTTCACCGCCTTTGCGCAACAACTCCCCGACACATTTTCACCGGCCGCGGCGCATTTGAATGCGACGGGCGATCGCGAATTTCTGCGCAAATTATTAATTAATGGAACACGCTTCAGTGTCATGATTGCGACGCCCGTTTATTTTATCGCCGCGTTTTTTATGGAAGGCATTTTGAAAATCATCACGGGCGCGAAAGCCCCAACTCTGCAAACCCTGCATGTCGCTGAAGTTTTGTTGCTCTGGGGTTACATGTGCCTCGTCACGCAGTCAGTCACGCGCCGGATTTTTATGATGTGCGGCCATGAAAAAAAACTAACTCTGCTGACGCTCGCGGAAGCGTTGCTAAATCTGGGTCTGAGCCTGGGGCTGGTGCTTTACTACAAAAATGTTTTATGCGTCGCGCTCGGTTCGCTGATTGCCACGCTTATTTTCGGGTGGCTTTTTATTTGGCCCTGGGCGGCGCGGGAAGCTCAGATTAGTGGATGGCAACTGACGCGCATTGTTTTATTTCCGACTTGGCTGGCCTGTTTGCCACTGTTGGCGGTGGCTACGTTTTGTCA
>JALYXC010000345.1 GCA_030947315.1 Verrucomicrobiota bacterium
CAGTAATCGCACTCAAATTTCCCGCCACATCCAATCCGCCTTCGGTGGTAACTTCCTGACGTCGTTCGGGGACGAGGCAAACAATTTCCGGTTTTAATTTTAAGGCGATACGGACGATTTCGGGCGCATTAGCCATTTCCAGGTTTAAACGCGTTTTGATTGCTTCGCGCAATTTCCAAATATCGCGATCCTGAATGTGGCGGCGATCTTCGCGCAAATGCGCTGTGATGCCGTGTGCGCCGGCCGATTCACAAATCAGCGCGGATTCGGTCGGATTGGGTTCGCCGCGTTCCTGTCCGCGATAACGCGCTTCGCGCAGAGTCGCCACATGATCAATGTTCACGCCCAGTTTTAACACGCGAATTTCAATCCAGTTGGTTGAGCCATCGGGCAAATAAAATTATTTCCACCCCGGTAAAACCTAGCGGCGATTTGCGTAAAATATTCAATTCAGTGGGCGACTTTAAAACGGCTTCCGTGATGGTGTTGGCCACGAGCGGCGCGACCGCGAGGGCCCATTTTTGGGAGATTAATTCTTGACGCCGTTGCTGGGTGCGCATTTCTTCAGATTTATTTTCGAGTTTCTGTCGATTCGATAAAAATGGAATCATGTCCGTTAAGACCTGCCAATGGCCGAGGCGATCCTGCGTAATTTCCCAATCATAATAAACCAGATTGGTGCGTCCAACAATTTGCGAGAGCAATTCCTGAGGCGGCGGATTTTTATTGGGCGGGGAAGGAAAAAGTCCGCCCACCAAAAATTCACCAACCGCGTCGTGATTTGTTTTTAAATAAGGAACAACAATCGGCAAGCCGCGCCAGACAATTTCATTTTCATTGGTCGCCAAAATAATTTCGCCCGATTTGTTTTTTTTCAAATAATCGTTGAAGACCGCCGGTAAACGGGATGACAGCATTTTAAAAGTAGCTGTGGAATTTTTTACGGGGAGAGCCAGAAAGGATTGAAAGGGAATACCTGATTGCGCCCAAAAATAAATTTGATTGGTGAACGGGTTAATCCCAATCCTTTCGAAAACTTTGGATTCTTTCAAAAACGGAGCCAGGTTTTGCGCTGCCGTAAAACTGATCAATGGATCGCGCACTAGATTGGTCGGAATCCGCCACGGCTCTGATTTCCATTGGAGCGCTTCAGGATAAATTGCGCGAATGGTTGTGCGCAAATTATCTGCTTTGCCGCTCACGAAAATATCCGTTTGCGCCAATTTAAAAGGAAGGCTGGGCAACCATTTTTGCAGGCGCGGCCCATCAATCCATGCTTCGAGCCAATTGGTTTTTGACGCCTGAAGCGAAGGCTTCATCTTTATTTGCGCCAAAAAGTCGGCGCGATAGACCGGGTTTTCTCCCCATCCAAATAAAATCCACGGGCCGTTTTGTTCAAAATGAAATTCGAGCGGCGATTGTTTTTTTTTCAACCGCCAGCTTTCCTTCTCTTTTACTCCAATCGGGGCGGCGCCGGAAAATTCAGAACATAATTTCCATAAATTCGTTTGCCAAAGTCGTGCGCGGTCCTCGCTGAGTTTGATGCCCAAAAGAAATTCTGTGGCCTGGGCGCTTCGGCGCAATTCCGCCCGCGATTCGTTGCGCACTAAATCATTCAGTAATGGCTCCATCAGCGACGCGGCTTGGTTTCGGTCGTTTTTTTGGGGCGCAATAAAATTTGCGGCGAGGCGGGAAAATTTTTGCAAAATCTGCGCGCCAAAAGGGCCGCTCTCGGGCAACGACCAGATTTTCTTGAGCTTGGCGGCGTTGGTGTTCGCGATCAGATTGGCGCCGCCGGTAAAATAATAGCGCCCCAGAAGTTCAAATTGATTGCTGTTCGTGGCGGCAGAGAGATTTTTATTTTGAAAAAAACCCACCGCGATTCCCACCGCTAAAAAAATTACTTTCAATCTTTGCATAAAAGAGTTCACTGATTTGCCAGATTAAGGTTGGTTAAGCAAACCCAAGTTTCATTTTTCGTCGCGGCCTTAGCGATGAATTTACATTGCCTCTCTGGAAATTTCTTTGCTTTGATCACCGAATGTTGCGGACTCGTTTTCTTAAGTATTGGC
>JALYXC010000351.1 GCA_030947315.1 Verrucomicrobiota bacterium
CTTTGATGGAAAATTTTTCAGCCAGATTCAACTCGGCCAGTTGCACCGGCGCGGGAGCCTCAGCGAGAATTCCGCTCAACATCGGACGCGCCACTTCAGCCGCGATTTTCGCATCGCGCTCCGGCAATGGTCGCCACAAACCGGTCACCGCGTCGCGCCCGGAAGGTTTTTGCCAATTGCCGAGATGCTGCAACGCCTCGGCGCGCAACGCTTCCGGCGCATCTTTTTTTGACGCAAATTTGGCGAGAGCTTGGGCATTTTCCGCAGTGCCCAAACGAAAGTTTGCATTCAACACGCGACGAAACAGCGGCTCGAAATAGTTTGTCTGCCCAATTAGTTTCGCCAATTGCGGCAAGCCATTTTGAACGGGCAAATCGTTAATCGCGCGCGCTGCTTCGGCCACAATATTTGGCTGATCGTCGTTTAAAAAATTCGCGATTTGCGGAAGCTGCAAGCGACGCATCGCCACGACCGACGCGAGACGAACAGCGGGAGAATTGTCCTTGCCCGCCGCGATAATTGCATTGGTATCAGCGAGCCAAACCATCGCCATGACCCCAGCGTGGCGTAGATAAGCGTCCTGATTATTATTGCCGCGCAACATTCCTAAAACGGGTGGCATGGCATTTTTATTTCCAATCTTTCCGAGCGCAAGCGCTGCGAAAAACTGGCCGCGCGGATTTTTTTTGTCCTGCAATAATTTCAACAAACCTTCGCTCGCTTTTTCGTAACGACCATTGCCCAAAACTTTCGCGGCCTGCGCGCAAATTTCAGAATCATTGTCCGCGAGAAATGGAATTAATGGTTCGAGCGCAGTTTTTTCTTTTACACTAATTTGTCCGAGTCCCCAAATGGCGTGAATTCGCGCGAGTTGATTGGTATTTTTCTGCGCGACTTCAATGAAAATTTTAATCGCGTTTTTATCAGCGAGAGCAAATTGCGCTTCCTGTCGAACGCGTTGGTCAGGATGCGAAAGTAATTTTGCGAGTTCTTCTACAGAACGTTTTTCCATTCCTTCGCCGATTAATTTTTTTGTTTCAAGAACGAGTTCGCTTTTCGCCAACTCGGAATTGGAAATTTTATAAATCCGTCCTTTGCCCGTCATGCCCCAACCTTCGACCCAATCCAAAATGTAAAGATTGCCGTCGGGGCCGAAATCCACGTCTGTCACCAGCGGGCCGACAATAAAATCTTTGTGGTCAACCAATTCAAAAGTTGCGCCTTTCGGTTCGAGCGCAAAGGAATGCACCAGACTGCTTTCGCTCCCGCGAAAATCGCACAGGAAAAAATGTTGATCGAATTCCTTCGGCAACGCGCTGACGCCGGGATTATGAGTCACGCCCGCTGGGCCGCTCGCGATATTTGCAATCGGCGGAACGATGTAACCGACTTCCAACGCCGATTTCGGTTCCCACATTTTTTCGGAATTCCAGGGGCCGCGCGCGTTGGGCGAAGTGATAAATTGCCAGCCGATGCGCCAACCGCTATCGCCGCCTTCGACGAGATAAACCCATCGCGCCTCATCGCCCGCGTCAGAATTATTATCGCCCGTAAAAAGATTTCCGTAGTCATCAAAAGCAAGTTCCTGCGGATTGCGCAAACCGGTTGCAAAAATTTCCAAATCGGAACCATCAGGATTGCAGCGCAACACCGCGCCGGTTTCTGGCGATGCAATTGTTTTTCCATTTTGCTCAATGCTGAATCCGCGGTCGCCGATGCTGAAATAAAGTTTTCCAGCGGGACCAAAACGGAGACCGTGCAAATCGTGGCCGAGAAAAGCGGTGCGAATGCCGTAACCATATTGCAGCGATTTTCTTTCGTCTGCCTTGCCGTCGCCGTTCGTGTCGCGCAGCAAATATAAATCGGGAATGCAGGTGAAATAAACATCACCGCGACGCGCGAGAACTCCCGCCGCAATGCCCGCCGCAGGTCCGTTAAAACCGTCGGCAAAAACGGTGGATTTATCGGCCTTGCCATCGCCGTTTGAATCCTCCACCAGGCGAATGACCTCGGATTTATTGGTCAAACTATCAAAATCTTTTCCAAGATGTTTTTTAAGAATAACGAGATTATCCGCCGTGCTTTTGCTCGCGAGTTCTTCATCGAGCCAGTCCGTGTGCATACGAATATCGGAAACACCCTCGTGCAGCCGATGCGTTTCGACGATAAAAAACCGGCCTTGCTCATCAATGGAAAAAGAAACCGGATTAGCCAGCAACGGTTCCGCCGCGAAAAGAGTGACTTGCAGATTCGGCGCGACTTTGAATTTTTTAATCGCGAGTTCGGCTTCAGAAATGCCGGAGGAATTTGTCGCCGCTGCCGAAAGATTTGAGGTTTCATCAGCGAACGCTGAATTTGCCAACAGGAAAAAAGCGAAAATAATCTGACGAAAAAACCCGGTGAATTGCAAAGCGCGCATGTTTGGAAATAGTAATTGTGAGAAGGCAACAATCAAGAATTCAAACCGGCTGGCAGTGTATTGATTACGCCTAGTCTCACTTCTTTGAATTTTCCGGCCCGGAAAACTTCCAACTCCAAAAAATGATTACTGCGGCCAACCAAATTATGCCGATGCCGAAACACTGCTGGCTAAATTTGATGACTGGAAAACTATTAATATCCGTTCTGCCCGAAAGCAATGTCCAGCCATCGCCTCGCCAAAACCCCAAGTATGTATTAACAGCAAGCCACGTCGGCGTAAGCCAACCAACGGAAAATACGGTTATGAGAACGCGCTTCATGAGTTTGACGCTAATTGTTCACTTCAAACGCGTCTAGTTTATTCGAGACAGTTTCAATTCGGACTCATGAAACGCAAAAACCGGAGTTGTCCTTTCCCGAGTTTTTGAGTTCCAAATTAAATTTCGTCCAAACCTTTTTTCTGGCTTCTGCGTTCCGGCTCCTGAATCCTTTTTTGTGCATTTGTCGCATTTGAAACTTCGGGATTTCCGCAATTATGCGCGGCTCTTACCCTGAGTTCACTTTTCTCCAGGTCTTGATCGCGCCGGTTATGCATAACGTTGGAAAAGCGGTAGAGGACTACCGCAGTCCAGGACGCTATCGCGAATTTATCGCCGCAAAAAAAGAGCGCGAAGCGTCTTGGACTGCGGCGGCCCTCCGCCGCTTTCAATTTGTTCGCCCGACCTTTAGTTCGTCCTTTTTTCTAGCTTCTGCGTTCTGACTCCTGAATCCTTTTTTGTGCATTTGTCGCATTTAAAACTTCGGGATTTCCGCAATTACGCGCGGCTCGACGTTGATTTTGCGCCCGGTTTTCACC
>JALYXC010000353.1 GCA_030947315.1 Verrucomicrobiota bacterium
TCACGTCATTGAATGGATCGGTGTGATTTTGTTTTGCCCTAAACGTCATTTCGATCATGACGTTCGCTTCTGTTTTCAAACTTACGTCTTTCGCAGCAGCGGTAAAAATTAATCCCGGCCACAGCAGTAGTGTCAGAATCGTTTTAATGATTTTTTTTTCTGCATAAGAATTACCGTTAAGGACTTGTAAATTATTTGACCGCGCCCCGCCAAGAAAACGGTCTCTCATTGGTCAACTCAGAATTTCGCGAATCACTTCGCCATGAACATCGGTGAGCCGGCGATTTGCTCCGTTGTTGCGGAAAGTCAATTTCTCATGATCAATTCCGAGCAGATGTAAAATCGTCGCGTGCAAATCGTAACCGGTGGTTTTATCCTTCGTCGCGCGCCATGACCATTCGTCGCTTTCGCCGTGGGCGACGCCAGTTTTGATCCCCGCGCCCGCGAGCCAATTGACAAATGTTCCGCCATTGTGATCGCGCCCCAGGCTCCCCTGACTGAAAGGCATCCGGCCGAATTCCGTCGTCCAAACAATCAGCGTGTCCTCGAACATTCCGCGCGCTTTCAAATCTTTTACGAGTGCTGCGGCGGGCTGATCCATGGATTTGGTGATGAAGCCGAGTTCTTTCGGGATGTCGGTGTGATTATCCCAATTATTCATGCTGCTGTCGCGCCCGCTCCACACCTGCACGAAACGAACACCGCGCTCCAATAATCGCCGCGCAGTCAAACAATTTCGTCCAAAATCGGCGGTAGCTGTTTCGTCGAGGCCGTACATTTTTTTTGTGGCTTCAGTTTCGCCGGAAAGATCGAGCACTTCTGGCGCGCTCAATTGCATTTTCGCCGCAAGTTCGTAGGAGGCAATGCGTGCGTCGAGGCGCGAATCGCCTGGATTTTGCGCCAGATTTTCGCGATTCAATTTGTTCAACAAAGCGAGGCCATCGGCTTCACTTTTCTTGGTAATAAATTTTGCCGACTCGCTGGGAAACAAATCAGCGATCGGATTTTTGGCGGCGGCGTTAATGATTGTTCCCGAGTGGGTTACAGGCAAAAAGCCGGACGAAAAACTTCCTTTGCCGTTATAGGGCAATCCGCGCGAATCGGGCAACACGACGAACGTCGGCAGATTGTTATTGAGGCTGCCGAGGCCGTAGGAAATCCATGCGCCCATACAGGGAAATCCCGGCGTCAGAAATCCGGTCGTCTGCAAATAAACTCCCGGACCATGAACATTCGTGCGCGACGTCATGGCCATGAGAAAGGCGAGGTCGTCCACGCAAGTCGAAAGATGCGGCAGCGCGCTGCTGACCCAACGTCCGCATTGGCCATGTTGTTTCCACTCATACGGACTTTTCATCAAATTGCCGGGTTGGCTTTGCGACGCCTCGACTTTTTCGCCGGGATCAAATTTTTGTCCGGTTCGTTTGATGAGTTCGGGTTTGTAATCGAACATGTCCACCTGGCTCGCGCCACCGTTCATGAAAAGTTGCACGATGCGTTTCACTTTGGCGCGATGATGCAAGCCGCCGTTGAAAGCGGGATTCGGTTTTTGCAGCGTGTCAGCGAGTAATCCTTCCGCGCCGATTAATTGCGCCATCGCAATCCCGCCGAGTCCGCCGCCAAAGCGCCAGAGAAATTCACGACGATTAAATGAATTTGGGTTCGTGTTCATTTCAAAAACTTTCACATTCGATGGCCGTCGCGGAAAGAGCCGGAAGGACAAGAGTATTTTGAATCGGAGACAATCGAATTGTTTTCACACGGTCTGGCGCATTCCAATGATTCATCACATCCGATTGTCGCGCGTCCTGCGTATCCTGCAACGCTTCCGCGCTCGCGATTCGCGCAGGATTTCCAAACCCGTCGAATTTCAACGAACATTCGACCGGCTCAGTTTTCGAGTTCACCACAAAAATCACCAGCGACTTTTTATTTTCCAAACCGCACGCGAACAAATCCAAACCTTCACTCGACGATTCGATCTGCAAAGGAATTGCCTTCGCGTGTTGAGCGTAAAGTTTCATCACGTAAAAGCTCGGACGTTTCAACAATCCCGACGGCGTCGTCTCAATGATGCCGCTCCCGAAGCTATTCGCCATGTTGGAGCGGCACGCGATGTCCGCCTTGTCGCTGTGTCGCATCAGGAGATTGAAATAGCGCGCGTTGAGGAGCGCCGTTTCGAGCGTGAGAAATTTGCCGCGCATCAAACCCCAACTGCCCGCGCTGACGTTCCATTCGGTGACCGCGATGCGGATGTATTCGCAGCCCGGCGTTTTCCGAACCATTTCCTTAAGCTGAATAAAATCGCGGTCGCATCCGGCGAAATCCGGCGTGTAATGATGCGGGCCGATGTAAGCGATGTCTTTGCCGGCGCGATCCAATAATTTTTGCGATGGAAATGACGCCATGAGAATCGCCGACGGATCGGCCTGTTTCATCAACGAAACAAAATCATAAAAGCGATTGAGGTATTCGTCATTATCGCCGCTGATTTCATTTCCAATTTGCCAATACTTCACTCGATAAGGTCGAGGATGTCCGTTCGCGCCGCGTTTTTTTCCCCACGGCGTGGCACTGTCGCCGTTGCAATATTCGACCAGGTCCGCTCCACTTTGCGCGCCGTCGGAAAAACTGAGGCACACCAGCGGTTCCGCGTTGACCAGTTCACAGAACTGGCAAAACTCATCAATGCCCACGTCGTTTGGATCAATTCGTCCCCAGACTTTATTTGGAAACGGCGTGCGCAAATCGGGTTCACCGATTCCATTTTTCCAGCGATATTCTCCCGGATCGCAGACGCTGCCGCCCCAGCGGATGATCGAAGGTTTGGATTCCTTGATCGCTTCGATGACGTCCGGTCGCCAACCTTTCAGGTTGTCAGACGGCATCAAAGAAAGTTTGTCCGCCCACACATTGCCAGCGCCTTTCACGCGAAGTTCAAAAACCGCTGCGTCCGTCTCGCCAGAGGAAACAAATTCGACCGACCGCTTCTGCCAATTCTGCGAAAGCGCCGGAATTTTTGCGGAGCCAAGCGACATCCAGTTGCCGTCCGGCAAACGGAATTTCAAAAGAACTATTGCGGTCGACGACAGATTCTCGGCGCGGAAAAAGCCGGAAAAAATGTAAGTCGCCGATTTTTTTCCCGCGAGGCCGGTTTGCGTCAGGCTCGCCGGTTTCTGTCGGGTGGCAGAAAGTTTTACGCTGTGCAAGCCGTTGAAAACATTTTCAGAATCGTTCGTCCACGTCTCATTTTTCTCCCATTCGCGATCACATAAACTCGGTTGGCCATCATAATAAACCCAGTTGGCCGGCTTGGTGACGCCTTCAAACGAACGGTCGTTCAACATCTCCGCGCGCATTCCCGGAACAAGATCGTCGAGCAGCTCGATGAAATTACCAAACAGTTTTGGGTTGATGCGCCCGGCGTGAAGCGGCTGCGAAGAAACGGTGACACTCGCTTTTGATAATTTTGGAGGCTCGGCAAAAACCCGATGACTCGAGGTGATCGCGCTGAAGATCAGAATGAG
>JALYXC010000390.1 GCA_030947315.1 Verrucomicrobiota bacterium
ACTCTCAAGGCATTGGTGGACAAGCTGATTTTTCATCCTCAAGCACGTAGGTTGATTGATCGCAAGCCGGTTTTCGTTGTTCTCAATGACGAGAAAAATCTCACCAAGCTTAAGGCTCCAAGTCTGGAGCCGAAAGACGGCTTTGAGATGCCGGTAGTTCTTGAGATCCCTTCAGAATTGCCACACAACGGAGATAAAATTGCATTTAGCAGTGCGACGTATTCGTGGCCGGGAAGACTTGTGCTCAAAACTTCCAAGGAACCGCTCCGAACGAATCTCGCAACTTTGAACACGATTGATTTCATTGGCGAGGTTGGCGTTATCGGCACATATCGCGTCCACGAGTTGGGCGCGACAAGATTTTCTGGGCAAGTGGAGTTTCTCTACGGCGAATGCGAGTGCCCGATACTCGAAGATCCCGAACACGATTGTGTCCGCAATGACCGGCAGAAACTGCTTGATACGGAACGAACTGAAGCCCTGCTGGAGTGGGTTCGTGAGCAAGTCGAGGCGCTTGCAGAAAAAATGGAGACGAAGAATCAGCAGGAACGAAAGGCCCAAGATTTGAAAAACACCTCGTCTTTGAACGAGATGTTGAACCGTTGGAAAGATCGATTCATGAATCAAGTCTGGACCGAGATGTTCGCAGGTCAAGGGCCAGCGGGCAGTTCGGGCGGCGACAAAGGAACCGGCGGCGGCGAAGGCGATGGAAAGGACGCTGGTGGAAAGTCGAATGCAGACGAAGGAAAGGAAGGCCAGGAGGGTGGAAGCGAAAAGACGCGCAAGCCCCGCTTCCCGCAGGTGCTTGTCTCTGGGCAGGATCACGATCCACTCGATCCTCTGGCCACCATTCCTTTCACCTGCGATCCCAGACACCCGGCGGTTTATCAGCGCACAAAGGATGTCGCAGCCGGTATTTATTGGATTAACACAGCACGTCCGCTAGCGGAAAAAGTCATTTCGGAATACTCGGCGGACTCACCTCGTTGGCGGGAATACCTTTTTCAGCGATACGTCGAAATCATTTCGAAGGAAGCCATTTATCAACTCGGCAAGACAAGCACGACGCTCTCTGCCGACGATGTTATTCGTCAACTTGACGATGTAACGACCCGGGTCCACGACCAGGCCGCCACAGACCTCAACTCATTCTTGTTTGAAGAGTTACTTCAGGCGGAAGCGAAATGATGAAAGAGTTTTCTGTCGTCGATCTCTTTGCGGGCGTTGGCGGTTTCTCGCAGGGTTTTCTCCAGATTAATCGCGAGGAGCGCAATTTTCGATTCGCACTAAAGTTGCTTGTCGATTCTGATCCGGCGGCGAGTTATTCGTTTAAGAAGAATTCCCCGCCGATTCCTTACTGGACCAAAGACATCAGTAGATTAACGGGTGAAGAACTGTTGAAACTTCTACGACTGAAGGCTGGAGAACTGGATTTTCTAATCGGTGGTCCTCCGTGCCAAGGCTTTTCTCAAAATGGTAAACGTTGGCTGGAAGACAATCGTAATCTTCTGTTTGCCCGGTTTATCACTCTCGCACACGATTTGCGTCCCCAATGCATTATTCTTGAGAATGTGCCAACAGCGCTAAATGCGTTTGCAAAGCTATTCAATCAGGAACTCGAAAATGCCTTTCATGGTTATGTTGTCAGAACATCTGTGCTGAACGCGTCTCAGTTTGGCATTCCGCAAATTCGTCGGCGGGCTTTCGTAGTAGCACTGAGGGAAGATCTCGGAATCACTGACTTCGACTTTCCTTCGGGCGACTTCGACGTAATGGATGTCGGTCGTGATTCTCATACCGGCGCGAAGTTTGGACAACGCTTTGTTTCGGTCGAAGACGCAATCGGCGATTTGCCTGAACTGAAGGCCGGAGGTGCTTTTGATGGGACGCGTTACCCGAATGAATCTCGAACTACCTACCAACACGACCGGCGTGAAGGAGCAATAGCGCTCTTCAATCACGTCGCCCGTGCGCACTCGACAAAGTTCCTCGAAAAGATTGCGGATATCCAACCCGGGCAAGGAAACGCGCAACTTCCAGATGGAGAGCGATTCTCAGATAATTATTTTAGTCAAGCTTACGCACGACTTCACCCTCAAGGCATCGGTTTCACGATAACCGCCAATTTCCGCAATCCTGGATCAGGGCGGTTTACACATTACCGGGACAATCGTTCCATAACGGTGCGCGAAGCGGCCCGCCTCCAATCGTTCGATGATTGCTTTATTTTCTATGGCCAAGTCGGGGAACAGGAGCGCCATGTGGGGAACGCCGTTCCGCCACGAACAGATCATGTGGATCAATCCACTCGTTCCGCAATAATGCGCGCGGTGAAAAATCGTCGAGTGAAATCAACCGAAATGTCGCTACGGGGACGGCTCATGGCTGCGGGCATCTGTGGATGGCAAATGTATGCCGGTGATTTACCAGGCACTCCAGATTTTGTCTTTCGTAAAGAGAAGCTCGCGGTTTTTGTAGACGGATGTTTTTGGCACGGTTGCCCAAAATGTTATCGTAGGCCTCATTCCCGACAAAGCTATTGGGATGCGAAGGTTCTGGGTAACATGAATCGGGATCGAAACGTAGACCGTCGCCTCCGTCGTGGTGGTTGGACGATACGTCGAATATGGGAACACGATCTTCGCGGCCCCAGTGCGAATCTTTCGATTATCACAAAAGCTTTGATAGCTTTATGCAAATGAAGAGGATATTAAGAAAAACTATCTTCCTTCATTCAGCACGGAAGGCAAGCCGCCGGTTTCCCATCCTTTAGGAGAATTCCACGGGCGGGAGGCGACATTGGTATTGTCGGTATCAGTCGTGGCGCAGCCGTTTAAAATCAACAGGGCCACACCGCAAATCATCCCTAAAATCACGCGGGTTAAAAATTTCATGGTTTAATAAAGCACTTGATCGCCCTCGACAACATTGGCTTGTTTCCACGCGGGCAAAATATTAGCAATGCTGCGGGTCGGTTCCACGCTGAAAATTCGCACTTTGGCAATCAGTTTTCCATTGCGATTAACCAGCATTTCGCCCCGTTCCAAAACGCCTTGATTGCCGCCGATATCCAGGACGACAAAATCATATTTTGGATCGACCGCGACAATTTTGCCTTTCAAGCCCGCGGGCAATTCCACTTTTGGATCATCGCCGATTAAACTTTTATATTTTGCGTCGAGCACCGTGTAGCGCCGCGCCAGGATTTTGTTTTCATCCACATAAGCATCGCGTTGTTCGCGCGTTTTTTTCAAATCCACCAAGGCCGCTTTGACCTGATCAGTGGAAAGTCCCAAGGTGTCCCAGGCGGAAAGTTTTTGTTGGGCCGCATCGCGTTCGCCACGCAGCCTTTCGGTTTGCGCCGCGAAATCGGTCGCTTTCTTTTCCTGTTCGTCGGCTTTGGCCGTCATCGTTTTTAATTCGTCTTCTGTGGAGGCGAGTTTGGTTTTGGTGGTGGAAAGTTCGCCTTCGGTTTTTTTCAAAGTGACTTTGGTGGAAGCCAGTTCTTTTTGGGCGGTTTCCTTCATTTTCTTTTCATTGTCGCGGTCATTCATGGTGGTGACAATGACTTCTTTCACCTTGACAAAGTTAAGCGCGGCGGCGGCCAACCCAGCCACAATCGCAATCAGTAATGTTATTCGAATCAACATGTTTCCTTAGAATTTATCCCAGATTAAAGAATGGCCATAAAACTGTCAACGCACTTTATTATTTCTCTTTGGCCAATTTCAAGGCGCGCATCAAGGTGCTTTCCGAACGTTTCTCCAATTCGTTGCTCACTGTCCAATGATATTTCCAGATTAAATTTTCCGGCTGCTCCGAAGTGGGATCCACCAAAAGCAAGGTGCGCTGAAAATCATCCATCAACCGCTGATTGGGCAAATGATCAATCTCTTTAAGAAGCCGCTGATAAATTCGTTCGGATTCTCTTTTGTAGCCTTTGGTATAAAGCAAAATAAACGCTTCGCGCAACTCCACGTGCCGCGCTTGATTCGCGCGAAATTGGCGAATCACCATCACGCTGCAAAAGACCAGCAACGTTAAAAAAATCAGCAGAAAACGGTTGCGACGAAAATAACGCATGAAGTTTTAAAACCACGAAAGGACGCGCTCGAACAAAAAATGTTGAAGCATTTTCATTAGTGTCTCTTGGTCATTTCCGTTTGACGCACCAGCGCAGTCAATGAATCAAGATTTTTATCCTCGCCGATTTCCGCTTTGAATAAAAACCAGTTTTCGGTGTGTTCGATTTTTCCTTCCGGCTCAATTTTAGCGAGCGGGCCGAGACTTTCCACTTCGAGCAGATCGCCCTGCGTGTAACTTTCCAGGTTGCAACCAAAATCCGGATAAGTTGCTTTGGCATCAAAACCAAAACGCTTGATCATCACCTGCCCTTCGTGCGAATACGCGGCCCAGCCGAGCGTGTTCATCATCCCAATTTTTTGCGGCGTGGTCGCCAATGGATCACATTTTAATTGCACAAATTTCGTTCCCCAAATCCAGCGCGGATCATTCATATCGGTGTAGCCCCACAACGCCAT
>JALYXC010000401.1 GCA_030947315.1 Verrucomicrobiota bacterium
GCAATGGGCAGGGTTGTTGACCGCGAAGAAATTATTTCCATTGCGAGCCATTCTCCGCTACGATGTAGCCGAGACGCCCTCGACGGAAAAACGCGATGTAGCTGCGACGCCTTCGTCACGCTCCACAGAAAAACGCGACGAAGGCGTCGCGGCTACCGGCCGGGAACATTTTCGCTTTGAAGTCAAATCCGTCACGCCGGAAAAAATCAGCGACCGGGAAGGAAAACTTTTCCAACCCCCGAGCGATTATTATGAAATCGAACCATTGCCATTCTAATTTGTTCACCGTATGAATTCTCTTATGAAAAGACACCTTTACATTTTACTAAGTCTCACTGTGGCGATCTCCGCCTGCGCGCAAGGCAACCTTACGCCGACTGCTCCGCCTGGGCCGACGATGAAGACGCTCGATCAAGTTGAGGCCCGCATCATTGTCAACGCGGCCAATGCGCCTGGCGATACGACAAACACTTTAATCATCTCGCAGCCGGGATCCTATTATCTGATCGGTAATATCACCGGAGCATCCGGGAAGCATGGGATCAGCATCCGGGCGAATGACGTGACGCTCGATCTCAATGGGTTTGCGCTCATTGGCGGCGGTGGTGGGGCTTTCATCGGCGTCACGGGCACGGCCGCACAAACCAATTTTTGCATCCGCAATGGCACGGTGCGAGGCTGGACCGGCGGTGGCGTGCGGACTGACACGTTCATCAGCACGCTCGCGGAAAAGCTGCGCCTCTCGGATAACGTCGGCGCGTGGGGTCTTTCCCTGGGAAACGGCGTGGCCAGGGACTGCGTGGCCAGCGGCAATGGCACGGGCTTTGTCGTTGGGAACGGCGCGATGATTACGGGCTCTTCGGCCAGCGCCAATACCACCGGCTTCATTGCCGGTGATCGCGCCCAAGTCAGCCACTGCATCTCCACGATCAACACTGGAGTAGGCTTTGATTGCACGAGTTATGTGACCTTGATCGACTGCACCGCCAGCCGAAATTTTGGATCTGCGGGCATCGTGGCGTTGTCCAGCACCACGGTCAGCCGTTGCAGCGCTACCAGGAACCTTCCCAGCGGCAATGGCATTGTTGCCGGTCCCACCTGCACGATTGTTGACTGCACGGTGGGTAGCAATGGCAACGACGGGATCACCGAAGGCTCCGGTAGCGCCGTGAGAGGATGCACGACGAGTAACAATCAGGGGAACGGAATTAAAGTAACGAGTGATTGCTATGTCATCGGAAACACTTGCGAAGCGAATAACCGCAGTGGCTTTAACTACGCCGGCATTTCTGTATCCGGACACGGCAACCGTATTGAGGCCAACAGCGTTACCGCAACCGACAATCCATCCGGGGGATTCAGCAACGGATACGGCTTCTATGTCACCGACAGCCAAACAGGCACCCCCGCCACCAATAACTTCATCATCCGCAACAGCGCGCGCGATAACGGCACGAACTACCGGATCGACGCCGGCAATCGGGTCGGCGCGATTCTCTTACCGGCGGGCAGCATTGCCATCAGCGGTAACTCCGGCGGCGGGCTTGGCACCACCGATCCGTGGGCGAATTTCGTCTATTAATTCCACAACAACCCATTCTACCTTTATATGAAAAACATTCGCATTCTCATCCTCCTGTTTTGTGTAGTCGCTTCGCCTTCGGCTTTTCCGCAGGGTTCGCTCACTCCGCCGGGCCCGCCCACGCCGACGATGAAGTCGCTCGCGCAAATAGAACCGCGCACGCCGATCTCTTCGGTGCCATTTTACATTAATACCTCGGGTTCCTATTATCTGACAACGAATCTGACGGGCGGTCCATATTTTGACGGAATTAGCGTTTACGTTAACGACATCAGCATTGATCTGAATGGCTTTACACTTAAAGGAGTTGCCAATTCTTTCTCGGGAATATATATCCCCAGTTCTAACCCTTGTACCAACCTTCATGTGCGAAACGGAATCATTGAGGGCTGGGGTTCCAACGGGGTAGAGGCCACTAATGTCTTCAATGGCCAGTTTGAAAAACTAACGCTCTCCCAAAATCTTTTGGATGGCTTGATGGCCGGCACCAGTTGTCAGGTCAAAGATTGCGTCGCGCAGGGAAACGGGCGCAACGGAATTGTGGCTGTGGGATATAGCTCGATTACCGATTGCATTGCCACCAAAAATTATGAGATAGGAATTCAGGTCACCTACTCTTGTCGAGTCGTAGGCAATCAAGCCAGAGGCAATGGGCACCTGGTCGGAGGTTTTCCACTTCCTCCAATATATTTCGGCTCAGGAGTTCACGCGGTGGGGGATTTGAATCGTCTTGAGGATAATAATGCCGATCGTGTTTCCTGGAACGGTGTCGGGAACGTGGTCGTGCGTAATTTTGCCTCTCAATATTCCAGCGCCGCCAATAACATGGTCGGCCCCATCATCGGTAGCACAACTATTGCCACTAACACCAGTCCACACGCAAACTATCAATACTAAAACTATTCGGAGAAAAATTATGAAAAAAATATTCGTCATTCTATTAGCATTAAACTTCGCGGCAGAGGTTCACGCCTTTACCACGATTAGTTCCACTACCATCAGCAATTCCGCCTATGGCGCGAATATCGGCTGGATAAACTTTTACGCTGACGGCACGAACGGCGCGGTCATCGGCAATTTTGTTTGTTCAGGTTACGTTTACGGGGCCAATGTCGGTTGGATTAACCTTGGCAGCGGCAGCGCGGTCAACGGCATTCGTTATCAAAATAATGCGACCAACGATTTCGGCGTGAATAACGATGGCCTCGGCAATCTGAGCGGTTATGCCTACGGCGCAAATATTGGTTGGATCAATTTTGAAACGAATGGCAACCCCAAAGTAAATCTGCAAACGGGAGTTTTAAGCGGTTACGCTTACGGCGCCAATGTCGGCTGGATTTCCTTGAGCAATTTGTTTGCGGTGGTAAAAACAGATTCTCTTTTCCCGGGCGCGGATAGCGACGGCGATGGTATTCCTGATGCCTGGGAACTTTCTATCGCGGGAAATTTAACCACCCTGACGGGGACTGGGGATGCTGATGGCGATGGCAGTACTGATGTGCAGGAATATTTAGCGGATACAAATCCGCTGGATCCGAATGATAATTTACGAATTACATTTTTTTCTCATAGCCCGACATTAAATACTTTCACGTGGACTTCGAAGCTATCGCGCAATTACAAATTGGAGCGGCGGGACGATTTGAACCTCGGTTTTCCATGGTTGGATATTACCGGAACCATGGCTCCCGATGCTGGCGCGACGACAACTCGTTCTGTTTCGGATAGTCCGGCTCCAGATCGTTTTTTCCGAGTCGAGGCGCTTTTACCGCTTTCGCCATAATAAAAAAACGCCGCTCTTTGGGATGGTTTTTGGATTATTGAAACGAAAGGTGTGCCGATTAAAGTTTCCATAGTCGAAGATGATACTCGATTTCGGGAGAGTCTGGTTGTTCTAATCAATGGCGCGGAAGGATTTTCTTGCGTCGGCGCTTATCCGAACGCCGAAGTTGCGTTGCGCGAAATTCCAAATCATTGGCCCGACGTTCTTCTCATGGATATCAATCTTCCAAAAATATCCGGCATCACTTGCGTTTCTAAATTAAAAGCGATGCGGCCCGCGCTCCAGGTTATTATGTTGACCGCCTACATGGATGGCGAACAAATCTTTGATTCACTGAAAGCGGGCGCCAGCGGCTATCTGCTCAAAAAAACTTCGCTCTCTAAAATTTTGGAGGCGGTGACCGATGTTCAAGCCGGTGGAGCGCCGATGTCCAACATGATTGCCCGACAAGTGGTGCAACATTTTCAACAAAAACGGTCTGCGGATAAGACGAAAGATTTATCGCCGCGCGAATATGAAATTCTCAGCTATCTCGCCAAAGGCCAATCTTACAAAGAAATTGGCGACAACCTTTCCATTAGCGCTCTGACCGTGCGGGCCCATATTCGGAACATTTACGAGAAGCTCCATGTCCGTTCGCGCACGGAAGCGATCTTAAAATTTTTGGACAAAAAAACTTCCTAAAAACGCGCCAGGATCGGAATCCGTTTTTCTTTTGAATACTCTTTTTTCAATACGCTTTACTGCTCCACACTTCCATTTTCTACTACAAAACGACTACTTACGTCGGAAATTTCGTTGAAAATAGTCGAAAGATTCTATGTTCACCTGGGCTGCACTTTCTCTACTTTCATAATTATCAACCATGAAAAGTTCAGCCGCAGTTTGTGTCTGTTAAATATTTTCGTGGCTGGTGGATAACAAAATCAAATCTAAAATGAAAACTAAAACACATTCGTTTATCAAAAGTTCAGCGCTGATCTTCAGCGCCATCGCAGCCACGACCGTGGCCTATGGAAGCGGCGACTACGGCCCGGCCATCTGGAATCCGCCGTGCAACGCCAACTACTACACTTCCGGCTACGGCCATAAGTTTCATGTCGTCCATGACATAGAAGGTTATTATCAATCCACCATTTCCTATTTCAAAGGCTGCGGCTTTACCAGCGCTAGTGTACACTATGTGACTAACGGCAAGACCGATTATTCTGGCGATGCAGCGCCGGGTGAAATCACTCAAATGATTTCGGAAGCCAATTATGCCTGGCACGCCATTTGTTGGAATCAACATTCCACCGGCACCGAGCATGAAGGCTTTGAAAGCAATCCGGCATGGTACACCGAAGCGCAATATCAGGCTTCAGCAGGAATCACCAAACATATCGCGGAAAAGTTCGGCTGGGCTAAAGATCGCAATCACGTGGTGGCTCACGGCCAAAAATCCGTTCCGGGCTGGTCGGCTTGGGCCAGCGCTAATTTAGGAATTGATCCGAACTGCAACACTCATACCGATCCAGGTCCGTATTGGGATTGGAATCATTATATGGACCTTGTGAATGGTGGCGGAACATCTTCCTCCGTTCCGGTGACGGCCTACACGTGGGCGACGCCGACGGGCACAAGGGCGTTGGAAATATTTGGACGCGGGACGGGCAATGATGCCTTGCACATTTGGCAGACCAGTCCGAGCACGATAACGGCGGGTGCGCCGTGGAGCGCGATTTATTCTACGGGAGGTTCATTGGGCGGTCCGATCGCTTTGGGGCGCAACGGTAATAATATCATGGAAGCCTTTGCTGTCGGCAACAATGGTCATTTGCAACACGCCTGGCAATTTGACTGGAGCTGGACTGATTTGGGCAGTGTGAACATGGTGGGACGTCCGGCCATTGCGACATTGCCTGACACGCGTCTGGAGATTTTTGTGCGCGGAACTGATGGAGCGATGTGGCATGTCTGGCAGGACATGATTCAGGACGCGACACACAGCGGCACGACGTGGAGCGGGCCATATTCATTACTCGGTTCTTTCAGCGGCGATCCGGCTGTGGGAATCAACGGCGACAATTCGACGGAAGTTTTTGCCGTCGGCAGCAACAGCCATTTGCAACATGCCTGGTTTACGCCCGGGGTGGGTTGGAGCGCGTGGTATGATTTGAGCAGTGTGCCGGTGAAAGGAACTCCCGCCGTCGGTTACGTGGCTGACACGCGCCTGGAAATTTTTGTGCGCGGCACTGATAACGCCATCTGGCATATCTGGCAAAATGATGTGCAAACTCCCACGCGCCACGGCACAACCTGGAGCGCGCTATATTCTTTGGGTGGGTCAATGATCAGCGATCCGGCCATTGGCCGCAATGGCAACGGCATCATGGAATGTTTTGCCGTCGGCAACAACACGCACCTGCAACATGCCTGGCAGGGGCCGACAGTTTGGACCAGCTTTGTGGATTTGGATAGCGGCGTTTCCTGCACCGGAACGCAACCGGCCGTTGGACCGACAGCGGATAATCCCGCTCGATTGGAAATCTTCTGTGTCGGAACCGACGGAACACTTCGCCACATCTGGCAGAACATGATTCAAGACGCCACCCACAGCGGCACGACTTGGAGCGCGCTTTATTCATTGGGCGGTTCCTGGAAAAATGAAACCGCGGCAGCGCCCGTGGCGGACATCATCCTGGATAATCCAGCGGCGACATTGGTGGGCACCTGGTCCACCGGAACCAGTGCGACCGACAAGTATGGAGCCGACTACGTGTATCGAGGCCAGGGTGGCGGCAGTTCCTACGCGCAATACACGCCGGCTATTGGGACGCCGGGCAATTACCAAATCTACGAATGGCATCCGCAGGGGAGCAATCGCCCGACCGACGCCAAGCATGTCGTCACCTACAACGGCGGCAGTGTGACGCTCAATGTGAACCAGCAAATCAATGGAGGAACTTGGAATTTGCTGGGCACATTTAACTTCGTCAATGGGAACAAAGTGCAAATCACCGATGGCCACGCCACCGCCGGCCAAGTCGTCATGGCCGACGCCATCAAATTCGTTTACGCGCCCTAACAGTAAAACAAAATCCCGCGCCACTTCAGGTTTTTTTGGGTTCCTGAGGCGCGCGCGGGAA
>JALYXC010000499.1 GCA_030947315.1 Verrucomicrobiota bacterium
AATTTTTACCTGTCGAAAACTCTGGCTCGATGACAAAGAAAATCCGGGCGCAAAAATCGACATCGGTTTTGTGGGCGAAGTTATTTCTGTGAATACAAAACCGCTTCTCGAATGTATTGAAAAAGGAGTAACCCCGGTCATCAGTCCGACGGCTCGCGGCGAAGATGGAACAATTTATAACTGCAATGCGGACGTCGCTGCCGCCCAGGCTGCGATTGCGTTAAAAGCGAAACGCCTTGTTTTCATGAGCGACGTTCCGGGATTAATGCGCGACCCAAAAAATGCTTCGACATTGATTATGCAT
The DNA here is from genome assembly GCA_030947315.1 of Verrucomicrobiota bacterium. Taxonomy (GTDB): domain Bacteria; phylum Verrucomicrobiota; class Verrucomicrobiia; order Limisphaerales; family CANJXF01; genus JALYXC01. The sequence continues at coordinate 305 of JALYXC010000499.1, forward strand.
CTGCAAATTTCTGAGGTGCCAGAATTAAAAAAATCCGGCGTCGTGGATAAGGGAATGATTCCAAAAGTGGACAGCGCGGTCGCGGCGATTAAATCCGGCGTGGACAAAGTTTCGTTTGTGGATGGTCGCGTGCCACATTCCGTGTTGCTCGAAATTTTTACTGACGCAGGAGTTGGCACTGAAGTGGTGTGGTGACTTCGCGCCATTTCCAAAAAGATTGAACTGCGTCGCAGAACATGCAAATCTCTCGGTGTGACTGATCAAACAGATTCTCCTTATCTCGAAACCTGGGACGTTTTACCAGCGGAAGAATAATTTTGTATCTGTAGATGGATGGTTCGTAGCTAACCCCTTGGCCAATGAAAGAAATTCTTCCTTCCCCTCCTGCGATTGTCCGCAATGATGTTGCGCGCATCAAAGGCTTGTTCGAAAAAAATGTCATTCCGACTTATGCGTGGTTCGATATTGTGTTGAGTCATGGCGCCGGCAGTTATGTTTGGGACCTGGCCGGTAAAAGATATCTCGATTTGGGCGGCGGCATCGCCGTTTCTTCGCTCGGTCACGCCCATCCGGAAATAACCGAGGCGCTCCTGGAGCAATCGAAAAAACTCGTTCACACTTCCAATCTTTATTATCACGAACCGCAGGGTCGACTCGCGGAAGCACTGGTGAATTTAATCGCGCCTGGTAAAGTTTTTTTCTGCAACAGCGGCGGCGAAGCGAACGAAGGATTGTTCAAACTCGCGCGAAAATTTGGCCACGAGGAGGGTCGTTTTGAAATTATCACCGCGCACAATTCTTTTCATGGCCGAACGCTCGCCTGCATTTCAGCGACCGGCCAGGAAAAAGTAAAAAAAGGTTTTGAACCAATGGTTCCGGGCTTTCGGCACGTTCCTTACAACGATTTGGAGGCCATGCAAAATGCCATTTCGCCCGCTACCGTGGCCATTTTAATCGAAGGTATTCAAGGCGAAGGCGGCATTACTCCGGCGACGCCAGAATATCTGCTTGGTCTCCGAAAACTCTGCGACGAAAAAAAGTTATTGCTCCTGATGGATGCCGTTCAGGACGGACATTTCCGCACCGGTCGCTTTCAAAGTTTTCAACGCATTTTTGAGGGAATTTCTGACGGAGAAAAATTTCTGCCCGATGGAATATCCATGGCGAAGTCGCTCGGCGGGGGTTTTCCGATCGGCGCATTCTGGGTGCGGGGACCTTTGGCTGATTTGCTGAACGTCGGAAGTCATGGCACGACTTATGGCGGTTCGCCTTTGAGTTGCGCGGTGGCGCTCAAAATTTTGCAAATTATTCAACGTGAAAAACTCGCGGACAATGCTCGCGAAGCAGGCGAATTTCTTAAAAGAGAACTATTAAAATTGTCCGAAAAATTTCCGCAAATAATTAAGAGCGCGCGCGGTTTTGGATTGATGATTGGAATTGAACTGGCGGAAAATATTTCCGCATTTGCCGGCAGTGACAAAACTCACGCCGCTCAATTTGTGAATTGGTTGCACGAGGCGGGCTTGCTTGCGATTCCTTCCGGCTCGCAGATCATTCGCTTGTTGCCACCGTTAAATTTACGTCGCATCGAAGCGGAGGAGGGAATTAAAATAATTGAATCGGTCGTTGTAAAATTAATGTCATGAAACATTTATTGAGCCTCGAAAAATTGGCGCGCGGTGATATGGAAACGATTTTGCAAAACACCGCCGTGCTAAAATCGCAGCGCGGCGATACCCAGCACAAACCGCTCGCCGGGCAAACCTGGGCGCTCATTTTTACGAAGTCATCCACGCGCACGCGAGTTTCATTTGAAGTCGGCGTGCGCGAACTCGGTGGCAGCGTGATGTTTCTCAGTTCCGCTGATATTCAACTGGGTCGCGGCGAACCGATTAAAGACACCGCCCGTGTTTTGGGCCGCATGATTCACGGCGCGATTATCCGGACGTTCGCCCAAAGCAATGTCGAAGAGTTTGCGGAGTTTGCTAAAATTCCAACCATCAACGCGCTCACTGATGACGAACATCCGTGCCAGGTTCTCGCAGATATTTTTACGTTTCAGGAAAAGCGCGGATCGATCGCTGGAAAAATTGTGACGTTCATTGGCGATGGCGCGTGCAACATGGCGAACTCCTGGATTTTCGCCGCGGCTAAACTTGGTTTTGAATTACGCATCGCCGCGCCGAAAAATTTTCAACCTTCGGCAGACATTTTAAGCCGGTCCGGGGCAGATTTTTTCTCAGGAATGGGAGAAGAAAAAACTGCGCATCTCAAGAAGTCGGGTGGAAAAGTGGTTGTTACAGACGATCTGGAATCAGCGGCAACAGACGCCGATTTGCTTTACACCGATGTCTGGATTTCCATGGGCAAAGAAGCCGAATCCACCGAACGCATCCAGCAACTTTCCGGCTGTCAAATCAACGAAGCGCTGGTGAAACTGGCGAAACCCGACGCGCTCGTGATGCATTGTCTCCCCGCCTATCGGGGCAAAGAAATTACCGGGGAAACTTTCGAGAAGAATGCGCTAACCATTTTCGACGAAGCGGAAAATCGCCTTCACACTCAAAAAGCGATTTTAAGCTGGATCGTTGGCTGAGAAATTTCGCGGCAAATCTTCAGAAACAATTCTTAGTCACCCCCGGCTGTCGCGCGATGGATTGGATTTTGATCCACATAATATACAAAAAACGAGGCGTCGGATATCGCGACGCCTCGGTGAAGATGAGTGATAAACGTTTTGGTTTACTTGTCGTATC
>JALYXC010000501.1 GCA_030947315.1 Verrucomicrobiota bacterium
GGTCACAACGGCGCGGTCCTTGGTTTGGCGTTTCGGCCCGACGGAAAAATTCTCGCCAGCGCCAGCAGCGATCGCACCGTGAAACTTTGGGACGTGGCGACGGGCGAACGCCGCGATACGCTTTCGCAATCTTTAAAAGATGTTTTAACGGTTGCATTTAGCCCGGATGGAAAAAAACTTTACGCGGGCGGAACCGACAATCGGATTCGCGTCTGGCAAATCAGCGAAACCGCTGCGGAAACCACCAATCCCATTCTCGAATCACGCTTCGCGCATGACGGCACAATTTTGCGGCTCTGTTTTTCGCCGGACGGAAAATGGCTGCTCTCGTCCGCCGATAATCTCACGGTGAAATTGTGGGATGCCGCAGAACTCAAAGAAAAACTGGTCCTGGAAAAACAACCCGATTGGGCCACCGGTTTGGCTTTCGGATTAAACAATAAAATTGTGGTGGGCCGGCTGGATGGTTCGCTGGGCATTTATGAACTGGCTTCCGGCAAATTATTGAGTTCAAATTGGATGACAAATTCCTCCCTTCCAAAACAAGAAGCACGAAAATAGAAAAGTTTATGCGCACGATTTTTATTCGTTTTTTAATTGTGACGATTTTGCTGATGACCCTGGTCGCGTTTGCAGCCAAAGCCAAGAAACCGAAAATGGCCAAAGCAAAACCGATTGGAGAAAAACCGAATATTTCCCAAATTGAACCGCGCGGCATTCAGCGCGGCCTCGAAACAAAAATCAAATTGATCGGCACAAATCTTCTGGGATTAACCGAACTGAAATTGGGAAATCCAAAACTCCACGGAGAGATCGTGGAGGAGGAAGAGGAAAAAATGACCGAGGCGTGGATTCTGGTCACCCCGGAAAAAGATCTGGCGCGAGGCGTTTATGACCTTTCCGTCCTGAATGAAAAAGGTGAAAGCGCTCCCGTAAAATTATATGTGGATGATTTGCCGCAGGTTTATGAAACGAATAAAACGGCGGCGGTTTATCCGGTGAAATTGCCCATGACATTTTGGGGCGCGCTGGATCCGATGGGCGATTCCGACGAAATCGAATTTGCAGCAAAGGCCGGGCAAAATCTCGTTTTCGATCTGGCCGCCAATAGTATCGGTTCAAAAGCCAACACGATGATTACGCTTTTTGATGATCAGGGAAAACTGCTGGCCAGCAACAATATTTTTGATGGCGGCGATCCGTTGCTCACTTACAAAATCAGGAAAAGCGGGCGCTACAAAATCCGCGTTTCGGAAGAAACTTTGGGCGGTTCTCCAGAACATTTTTATCGCTTGTCTATCGGCGAACTTCCCGAAGTGGTCGGCATTTTTCCCCTCAGCGTCGCGACCAACTCTGACGCCAAAGTGAAATTGATCGGCTACAATTTACCAGAAGGAAGCGAAGTGAAATTCAAAGCGGAAAAGCCAGGCGAAATAGATGTTCCGGTTGATCCGGAAAAATTTCGCAGTCGCCGCGCCTTTAAAATTTTGGTGACCGATAGTTCAGAAATGTTGGAAACCGAACCAAATAATTTGCCGGGTGAAGCGATGAAAATAAAAATTCCCGGCGCGATCAATGGACGCATCTGGCCGGTCGCCAAAGGCCAGAGCAATGATGTTGACCTTTTTCAATTTGACGCGAAAAAAGGCCAGTCGTGGATCATTGAAACCATGGCGATGCAACGCGGTTCGCCGGTGGATACAAAAATCGAAATTTTGCATTCTAATGGAAAACCGGTTGAGCGACTTTTATTACAAGCCGTCCGCGATTCGCACATTACTTTCAAGGCGATTGACTCGGCGACCAGCGACACACGCGTGGAGAATTGGGAAGAAATGGATTTAAACCAATTTTTGTATATGCAGGGCGAAATCGCTAAAATTTTCCGAATGCCGCAAGGGCCGGATTCAGGTTTTCAATTTTATAGCGACGGTGGAAAACGCCATGCTTATTTTGACACCAGCGCCACGGCGCACGCGCTGGAAGAACCGTGTTATATCGTCGAGCCGCATCCGCCCGGAACGGAATTGGTCGCCAATGGTCTGCCGGTTTTTCCGCTTTATTACGTCAATGATGACGATGGCGAACGCAAACTCGGCAGCGATTCCAAACTTTTATTTTCTGCGCCGGCGGATGGAAATTATTTAATCCGCGTGAGCGACAGTCGCGGTTTTTTCGGCGAGCGTTTTGCCTATCGGCTTGTGGTGCGCGAAGCGAAACCGGATTTTAAAGTGACGTTGAACAATGCAACTCCGACGGTGAACGCGGGCAGCGGTCAGGAATTTTCCGTGAGCGCCGATCGTTTGGATAATTTCGAGGACGAAATCACGGTCGAAATTTCCGGGTTGCCCAACGGTTTTTTGGCTTCAACTCCGCTGGTCATTCAATCCGGCCATCTCATCGCCAACGGAACGATCAATGCCGAAACCAACGCCATCGCACCGGACACGAATGCGATGTCGAAAATTAAAATTACAGCCCGCGCGGTGGTTCAGGGAAAAAAAATTACGAAAGAAGTAAATCCTTTTAAAATTACTCTGGCAAAAGATCCAAAACTCTTTGTCGCCCTGGAGCCGTACGCGCCCAACGATACGAATTTTGTGGAACGTTCCATTGCAGAAAAGCCTTTGGAAATTACGATTGCCCCCGGACAAATTGTTCCGGCCTGGT
>JALYXC010000504.1 GCA_030947315.1 Verrucomicrobiota bacterium
CCGTTGACTCTGCTTTTTCCTTTGATAAATTCGCGCCTCATTTTTCTGTGGAATTTTCCCGAAGAAACAAAACTCAATTGCAATTTTAATTTATGGCCAACACCTCCAAACCAAAAAAATACGTCTATAGCTGGGGCAATAAAAAAGCCGATGGCGACGGCTCGATGAAACCGCTGCTGGGCGGCAAAGGCGCGAATCTCGCCGAAATGACCCGCATCGGATTGCCGGTTCCTCCCGGCTTCACCATCACCACGGAGGTGTGCACTTATTATTACGACCATAAAAAAACGTATCCGCCGCAGTTGCAAAAACAGATCGAAGCGGGCATTGCCAACATGGAAAAAATTCTCAACAAAAAGTTCGGCGATTTAAAAAAACCGTTGCTCGTGGCCGTTCGTTCGGGCGCGCGCGATTCCATGCCTGGCATGATGGACACGATTTTGAATCTCGGCCTCAATGACCAAACGGTTCTCGCTCTGGCCCAAGCCAGTGGCAACGAACGTTTCGCGTGGGATTGTTATCGCCGTTTTATTCAAATGTACGGCGACGTGGTCATGGGCGTGCAAAAAGCCGCCAACGAAGATCATGAACCGTTTGAAACAGTCATTGAAAAATTAAAAGCAGAATTATTTCCGAGCCAGCATGAGGTGGAAGACACCAGAATTGACGCGGCCGGATTAAAAGTTCTCGTTCATCGCTTTAAAGAATTGGTCAAACAACGCACGGGAAAAGAATTTCCCAATGATCCGTCCGAACAACTTAAAGGCGCCCTCAGCGCGGTGTTCAATTCCTGGATGAACGATCGCGCCAGCGTTTATCGGCGCAAATATAATATCCCTTCCGAGTGGGGAACAGCGGTCAATGTGCAAGCGATGGTTTTCGGCAACACCGGTGAAAAATCCGGCTCGGGCGTCGCCTTCACGCGCGATCCGGCCAGCGGTGAAAAAGTTTTTTACGGCGAATTTTTAATGAACGCGCAAGGCGAAGATGTGGTCGCCGGCGTCCGCACACCTGAGCCGGTCGCGAAATTAAAAGCCATCATGCCCGCCGCTTTTGCAGAACTCGAAAAAGTTCGTCACACTTTGGAAAGCCATTTCAAAGATGTGCAGGATTTTGAATTCACCATTGAAGATGGAAAATTATTCATGCTGCAAACGCGCAACGGAAAACGGACCGGTCTGGCGGCCGTGCGTTTCGCTGTGGAAATGGTCAATGAAAAACTAATCTCATGGGAAACCGCCATCACGCGCGTTCCGGCCGAACAACTCGATCAAGTCCTCGCTCCAGTTTTTGATCGCGCGGCGATTAAATCCGCAAAAGTCATTGCCAAAGGCTTGCCGGCCGGTCCTGGCGCAGCGACTGGCAAAATTTATTTCAATGCGGATCGCGCTGTGGAAGCGGCCGCCCGAGGAGAGAAAGTTTTGCTCGTGCGCGTTGAAACTTCTCCTGAAGATTTGCGCGGCATGATCGCCGCCGAAGGAATTTTGACAGCTCGCGGCGGAGTCAGTTCGCACGCGGCGCTGGTCGCCCGGCAAATGGGAAAAGTCTGCGTGTGCGGCGCGAGCGCCTTGCAAGTGGATTATCAAAAGAAAACTTTAAAAGTTGGCGAACAATTTTTTAAGGAAGGCGATTTCCTTTCCATTGATGGAACGGCTGGCGAAGTTTACGCCGGTGAAGTTAAAACTGCCGCCTCGGAAATTGTTCAGGTGCTTGTCGAAAAATCTTTAAAACCGGGCGAAAGCAAAACGTATCAAAACTACGCCACGTTGATGGACTGGTGCAAAAAAGTTTCGCGACTCGACGTTCGCACGAATGCTGATTCGCCGGAACAAGTCGCGAACGCCATCGCTTTCGGCGCGAGTGGAATTGGTCTTTGCCGCACCGAGCACATGTTTTTTGAAGGCGACCGAATCGATGCGATGCGCGAAATGATTCTCGCGGGCAACACTGAAGATCGCAAAAAAGCGCTTGCGAAATTGCTGCCGTATCAACGCGAAGATTTCGCCGGGATGTTCAAAGAACTGAAAGGTTTCCCGGCGACGATTCGTTTTCTCGATCCGCCGCTGCACGAATTTTTACCGCACGACGACAAAGCGCAAAAGGAACTTGCCGATAAACTCAAAGTGCCGGTTGAAAAAATTAAAAAGCGCGTCAGTGAGTTGCATGAATTTAACCCGATGCTCGGTCATCGCGGCTGTCGTCTGGGAATTGCGTATCCGGAAATTTCCGAAATGCAGGCGCGCGCCGTTTTTGAAGCCGCCGCCGAAGTGCAGAAAAAGGGAATCAAATGCCAACCGGAAATCATGATTCCGCTCGTTGGTTTTCCAAAAGAATTGCAACTGCAAATCGAAGTCGTGCATCAGGTCGCAGCGGAAGTTGCGAAAGAAAAGAAAACGAAATTTAATTATCTCGTCGGCACGATGATCGAAGTTCCACGCGCCGCGCTTGTCGCAGATGAAATTGCCAAAGACGCGCAATTTTTTAGCTTTGGCACGAATGATTTGACCCAAACCACTCTCGGCATGAGTCGCGATGATTCCGGTTCCTTCCTGCCGAAATATCAGGAAACCGAAATCATGAAACAGAATCCATTCGCGACGATTGATCAGCAAGGCGTTGGCAAATTAATGCAAATGGCCGTTGAACTCGGACGCAAAACCCGGTCTGACATCAAGCTCGGCATTTGCGGCGAGCACGGCGGCGAACCATCCAGCGTAAAATTCTGTCATCGCATCGGTTTGGCTTACGTGAGCTGCTCGCCGTTCCGCGTGCCGATTGCCAGATTGGCCGCCGCGCAAGCCGCGCTCGAAGAAAAGAAAA
>JALYXC010000512.1 GCA_030947315.1 Verrucomicrobiota bacterium
GTGTATAACAACCCGATAAAACCCCAGTTCAAGCCGCGGCGCGCGCGAAAACCAGCGGGATATTTTAAAGGCGCTAAAGGGGAGCCACCGGAAAATGAAGCAGGAGGATTCATGAATTTTTTCGCGGGCGAGAATCAAGCAAAGTTGGAAAAAGGGCAACGCCTTTTTAAAACATAAACTTAAAAGTTCCCCCCAGTCGCTGCCAAAAACTCAGACGTCTAATTTTTGCAATCGCGCAATTCTTTCTCCAAATTAAAACTTTGTTCGACAAAGTACCTAAACCGTTTTCCGAAACACCCAATCGCATTCTAAATTCGGAAGGCAATTAAATTTCCAAAACTTTTTCGAACTTGGTGAGATTGCGCGCGCCTGAACCGGTAATGTGCGCGACATCTTCCAGGCGAACTCCGCCGAGATTTGAATAATAAAGTCCAGGCTCAACCGTGATGACATGCCCGGCCTTTAAAATTTCCGTTGAAGTCGAACTGACCCGAGGCGCTTCGTGAATTTCCAGACCGAGGCCATGGCCGGTGCCGTGAAAAAATCCTTCCATCCGCCCACGATGTCGGCCGGTTTTGTAGCCTTGAGCCGTAAAATATTTTTGAACTGCTTTATGAATTTCCGCGCTGGCCACATTTGGTTTCAGATTTTGCAAGGCGATTTCCTGCCCGTGTAAAACCGTTTGATACATTTTACGAACCGCTTCGCGAGCGCGACCTTTCACAACGGTGCGCGTAATGTCGCCGAAATATCCGGTCTTTTGCGAGCGCGGAAAAACATCGAGAATAATCGGCTCATGCGCGCGCAAAATTCCGTGGCCACTTTCATGCGGATCGCAGCCTTGTTTTCCGCCCGCCACAATGGTGTGATTAGAGACGCCGCCGGCCTGGATGATCGCTGTGTCAATGCAGGCGCGAAGTTTTTCCGCCGTGAGAGGCAGATTATGATGCATGAGTTTTCCGCCTTTGCCGATTTTGGCGCGCTTCAAAAGTTGAATTCCCTCGGAAAGCCCGACTTCAGCCATCATCAAGGCGGCATTGATTTTTTTGACTTCTTCGGCAGTTTTACAAATGCGCTCGGGAAAAATTCCTTCCGCGGCCACTTTGACTTTTATTTTTTCGCGACGCAATTCCCGCGCCAGCGCGAGCGGAAAATTCGCCGGGACAGAAATTTTCTTAAGCCTTTTGGATTTTAAAATTTGGCTGATGACTGGAGCAAAGCCGGACACGTTGTTTCGCCCACTTTTTTTTAATTGGTTCACACATCGCGTCAGCGAAATAATCTTGCAGTGCGGGGCCTGTTGGCGCGCGCGATCAATTTCCAGGTCGCTCATCACGACATAGGATTTGCCTTCGAGCCGGAAATAAATAAACGGGTCGGGCACAAACATTCGGGTCGCGTAGAGCATATTCGCGTCGTGTTCGCTTTCCGCCACGATTAAAATATTTTCGGGTTGCATCAGAATGGCGGTGTTTTTCTTCAGAATTAAATTCCGAACAACCGGTCGCCGGCGTCGCCCAGCCCAGGCAGAATGTATCCTTTTTTATTTAATTCACGGTCAATGGCCGCGATGAAAATCGGAATTTTAGGGAAATGTTTTTGCACCAATTTGATTCCTTCCGGCGCGCCGACCAGATTCACAAGCCGAATATGTTTGGCTTTTCTTTCTATCAACAAATTCAAGGCCGCGATGGTGCTGCCGCCCGTGGCCAGCATCGGATCAATCAGTAGAATCTCAAAATCGCTTAAATCGTGCGGGAGACTTTTATGATACGCCGTGGCGCGCAAGGTTTTTTCTTCGCGTTTCAGACCGATAAAACCGACGCGCGCGTGTGGAATCAGTTGCAGAATTGAATCGAGCATTCCCAGGCCGGCGCGCAGAATCGGCACAAGAATAACCTCGCGTTTTAATTCGCAGCCGCGCGTTTTTTCTAAAGGAGTCTGGACGGTCAGCGGCTCCGTGGCAAAGGAGCGAGTCGCTTCGTAAACCATTAATGCGGCAACTTCGCTTAAGACGCGGCGAAATTCCTGTGGGCCGGTTTGCTCATCGCGCAATCGGGTTAGATTATGCTGCACAAGCGGATGCTGAATAATCGTGACGTTTTTCATGAGAAAACTTTTTACGCGCCGACCGAAAAGTCGGCGAGGAGAAAATGAAGATTCGTTCTATTTTCTCCACTGCGGTTGCTTCGGGGCGAAACGCTTTTCACGGCAGCACGCCGCGATAAATGAAATAGAGGCAGCCCATTTGCAGTTTGGGAAAATCCACGCCCAGATCTACTTTGAGCGCGGGCGTTTCAGTTTTGCCAAACAAGCGAAACAAATTGCCGAAATCAAACGGCCTCTGATATTCGATGAGATTGGCATTGTGAATTCCAGCCAATGTTTGCGCCCGTTCAATCGCCGTGTCAAAATTGCCGAGTTCATCCACAAAACCCATTTCGTAAGCTTGGCGGCCCGAGAAAACGCGGCCATCCACAAACTCGTTCCAGTCCGAACGCAGCGCGCGGCCTTTTTCTTTAAACTTGCTATTTTTTTGATGCGAATCGGCGCGGCCTGTCGCCACCACGTTGGTAAATTTTCCGTAAGTTTCCATGATCAATTCCTGCACGATTTCTTTTTCTTCGGGTAAAATTTCTTCCGGCAGTTTTTCGCCGCTCAACATATCTTTTAATTTTCCGCTTTTGTAGGTGTCTGGTCGCACGCCGATTTTCGTGAGCAGTCCGCGATAATTATAACCGTGCATGATTACGCCGATGCTGCCGGTGATCGTCATGTCATTGGCCACAATCCATTGGCACGGCACGGAAACATAATAGCCGCCGCTGGCCGCCAGGGTTTGCATGGAGGCGACGACCGGTTTTTTGGCGCGAGTTTGAAAATCGGCAATGAGATGATTTATTTCGTCGGAAGCAAGGACTTCTCCGCCGGGGGAATTAATTTTCAACACGACGGCTTTGACGCTTTTATCCTCTTCGGCCGCTTTTAATTGTTGCTCGATCGCTTCGACGATATTTTCGTCACTGCGATCAAACGCCTTGCTGCTGATAATGCCATTGAGTTCGAGCACCGCGATTTTGGAAGCGGCGTTATTGTCTTCCAGCAATATTTCTTCGAGCGATTGTTTTTTGTGATGAATATTTTTACTTTGGCGGGTGGAAAAAAAATGGGTGACGCGGCGGAAATTATAAAAAATACTCAAACCCAACCCGACTAACAAAAGCAGTGCCAGAATTTTCCAGAAATTTCCATTGCGGCGCGGCCGCGAAACGGGCGGCGGCGTGATAATCGGCGGCGAAGAATAAAGCGGCGGCGGATTCACGAGAGGCGGCACGGAAGATGGGTTTGGATTCGGCGGTAAATTTTCGTCCATAATTTGCAAACCTTACCGCAAGCATTCTCAGCGGGCAAGCGGGAATGGGCAGTTGAAGGTCTCGCGACGGGCGCGACGGCTGCGAAGAAATTTAGAAAATGAATCTTCTTCGTTTCCCTTCGTCTCCCTCGCCTCCGTCGCGAGACAATTTTTCTGGCGTTATTTTTTCAATTCCCTACTTTTCCCGCCCAAAAAATTTGGAAGAGCGGTTTTAATTTTCCAATCCTTTGGGCGTCGCGAAGATGACCGAAGCAATCACCGCTTGACGCGCGGCTCGCGGCTGTCGAAAAAGCGCAAGGGTTTGATTTATTTCCGGCGAGCGTCTTTTGAAATTTTGCGTGGAGGTCAACCCGACCGCGTGCCGCGGGACATCGCTTAAATGACCGCCCCCATTTTTATCAAGCCGGCTGGCTTTTTGATGAGCTGTGGCTGATTGGGTGAGTGACGCCAAATTTTTGCGATGGGCCAGAGTTTCCACCGGCGTTTCCTGGAAGGGCCGCAGCACGGTTTGTTGCTGGCAATGCGGGCAATAAATTATTTCCTCCATCGCACTGGCCGGGAATTCAATGTGCCCATTACAATGATTACAGTGTGCTTTATAAAATTTTTCCTGATGAACATTCGTCGGAACCGACTGTGGCGCACGTGACAAAACAACGGGCGAATTCAGCGGCGGCGTTTTTCGAATGGTCGGCGCGGGCGGCGGCGGTTTCGGTAAATTAGCTTCCAACAGGCGGCGCAATTCTTCTTCCCAATTCATTCCTTTTTTTTCGCGGCGCTGAATCGGCGACGCAGTGCGCGAAGGCAAATTTTGTGGTGTGCTCCCCTGCCCCGCATTTTCTGCGCGTTTTTTAATCCAGTTGAAAACTGCCGAAGCGGCGGCAATAAGCACGAAAAACAGAAGCGATTCGATGGAAGCCGCTGGCACGGCTCCGAAAACCAGTGAGAAATTTTTTAAAATATTTAATTCCATTATCAAAAAATTAGCACTCGACGGAGTCTCGCTCTACCTGAGTTTAAAGCGGTTTATTTTGTCCGCTCGCGGTTCCGCCGCCGCCGATGCTGTCGCGCATGCCGGTGTCGGCCTGGATATTCTTCATTTTGTAATAATCCATGATGCCGAGATTTCCGGCGCGGAACGCTTCGGCCATCGCAAGCGGAACCTGCGCTTCGGCTTCGACGACGTGCGCGCGCATTTCTTGAACGCGCGCCAACATTTCCTGTTCGACGGCAACCGCAGCGGCGCGTCGGACTTCAGCGTGCGCTTGCGCGATTAATTTATTCGCCTCGGCTTGCTCCGCCTGCAATTTCGCGCCGACATTTTCGCCGACATCCACGTCGGCAATATCAATGGAAAGAATTTCAAATGCGGTGTTGCTGTCGAGCGCTTTGCCCAACACCGTTTTGGAAATGCGGTCGGGATTTTCGAGAACATCTTTGTAACTCGCCGAAGAACCAATCGTAGAAACAATGCCTTCGCCGACGCGCGCAATAATCGTTTCTTCCGTCGCGCCACCGACAAAGCGATCCAGATTTGTGCGCACAGTCACGCGAGCTTTGGCTTTAATAACGATGCCGTCCTGCGCGACGCCATCAATGGTGAGGCGACCCGACGCGGGATTGGGACAATCAATTACTTTTGGATTGACGGAAGTTTTCACCGCTTCGAGAACTGTTCGGCCCGTGCCTTTGGTGGCGAGATCAATGGCGCAAGCGCGATCAAAAACCAGATGGATGCCGGCCTTTTTTGCGGCGATAAGCGCGAGCACAACCATTTCGACATTTCCGCCCGCGAGATAATGCGTGGACAAATCATCAATCGAAATATCGAGGCCGGATTTCACGGCGGTGATGCGCGAATCCACAATCATTCCGACCGGCACGCCCCGCAAACGCAGCGCGATAAGTTCAATCGGGCCGACCGGCGCGCCTGAAACAGCGGCGCGAATCCAGATGCTTAAAAAAGAAAAAAGCCAGATGAGCAATCCCAAAATGACCACGACCATCGCGATGCCAAGAAACATTTGAATATTGGCGGGAAAACTGATGGCGAAAAGAGTTGAAGTTGAATTCATAAATTTATTTTTATTTTTTGTTTGATTAAATTGCCCGAACGACGACGCGCATTCCTTCGATTTGCACGACTTTTATGGCGGCGCCGCGTTCGATCAGGTCGCCTTCTGTCACCACATCCACGCGCTGGCCATTGATGACGGCGGTGCCGGAAGGGCGAAGCGGAGTGTAGGCTGTGCCGGTTTGATTAAGCAACTCCGGTTTTTCCGCGTCAATATTTCCAATAATTCCTTTGGAGATAAATGGGCGGGCGAATGGGCTGGTGGGAAAATATTTAATCCAAAAAAATGTGCCGACAATTAATCCGACGAGAACCGCCGCCAGAACGGAGTTGCCCGTTTGAAAACCAAAACGGTTGTAGGAAATAACCACCCCGCCCACCAGACAACCAAAGCCGACAATGCCCGCAATCAAGCCGGGAAGCACCGTTTCCAGAAGCATTAAAATTGCGCCGGCTACTAAAAGAGCGACGACCAATTCCATTTCGGAATAGTATGGCGGTCCTTAATTCCCCGCAAGAAAAAAGCAAACTGCAAAACTAAATCACCGTCCCATGCGGAATAATCCCATTTTTCGGAATGATCACAATTCCGTCGCGAATATAATAAAGCGCATGGTCCCTCGTTTCTGGTTTGTTTGCTGGAGAAATCACGCACCGTTCTCCGATGCGCGCGTTTTTATCAATAATGGCGTTTTCAATCTGCGTGTTTTTACCGATGCCGATACTCGGCGTTCCGGCCGTTTCATGTTGCTGAATTGAAGCGTTCGATTCGTAGTAATCTGAGCCGAGCAAAATGGTGCGGCGCAAATCGCATCCTTCGCAAACAATACTGCGAATCCCAATAATGCTGTCCGTCACTTTAGCGTGGCTGATGATGCAGCCGTCAGAAATAATGGCGTGATTGATTTCCGCCCCGTTGACTTTTGAGCCGGGCAAGAAACGCGGACGCGTAAAAATCGGCGCGCTCATGTCAAAGAAATTAAAGCGCGGCAATTCTGAAACCAGATCCAGATTCGCCTCGAAAAAAGAACGAATCGTTCCGATATCTTCCCAATAACCTTGAAAGACATGCGAAAAAACTCGATGCGTGGCGATGGCATCGGGAATGATATGTTTGCCGAAATCGGCCTGCTCGTTTTTGAGCAGATGAAGTAGAATTTCGCGATTGAAAACATAAATGCCCATCGAAGCGAGAAATGATTCCTGCCCGCCCGGAATTTCCAGTTTTGCGGAAAGTTCCGCCTCAAGTTTGAGCGAATCGAGCGTCGCCGGTTCTTTCGGCTTCTCCACAAATCGGGTGATGCGATTTTCGGCGTCCATTTGCATAATGCCGAGCGATTGCGCTTCCGGGCGCGGCACTGGAATGGTGGCAATCGTCAATTCGGCGGCGCTCTGAATGTGTTGCTCAATGATCGCGCGAAAATCCATGCGATACAATTGGTCGCCGCTAAGAATCAATGCGTAATCAAAATTGTGATTGAGAAAATGACCGAGATTTTTGCGCACGGCATCCGCAGTGCCTTGATACCACGAAGTGTTGGACAACGTTTGTTCCGCCGCCAGAATTTCCACAAAGCCGCCCGAAAAATGATCGAACTTATACGATTGGGAAATGTGCCGATGCAGCGAAGCCGAATTAAATTGCGTCAGGATATAAACCTGTTTCAAACCAGAATTCAGGCAATTGGAAATGGGAATATCCACGAGGCGATATTTTCCCGCCAGAGGCACGGCCGGTTTGGAGCGGTCCCGCGTCAAGGGAAAAAGGCGCGTTCCCTGTCCGCCGCCCATAATGATGGAAAGAACATTGCCTTGTTTCGGAGCCATGCGCGCGCTGAATGCCATATCAAATTTTTAAACCGAAATTTTTCCACATCTTGCGTCGGAATGAGCGCCCGTGACAATCACAGAATGGCGCGTGATGAAATCAATAAAGGTTGAACACACTTCTTCAGAGCCAATGGCTTGACGCTTTTTATTTTCAGAATATTCTCCGGACTAGAAATTTAACCGATCAAAAAATTATGAATCACGCTCATCAAACTTCTCGCCGCAGTTTTATTAAAAATTCCAGCGCCGCCGTGATTGGCGGAGCCTTGGCCACTCATTTCGTTTTTCCGCAAAAAACCTTCGCCGAAAATAGCGACACGCTCAAAATCGGTTTGGTCGGCTGCGGCGGACGCGGTTCGGGCGCTGCCAAAGATGCGCTGACCGCCGATAAAAACATCGTGCTCGTTGCGATGGGCGACGCTTTTGAAGATCATTTAAAATCGGGCCTGGAAAGTTTAAAAAAAGAAGAGGAGATCGCCAATCGCGTGAAAGTGGATCCTGACCATTCCTTCGTGGGTTTGGATGCGTATCAAAAAGTAATTGATAGCGGCGTGGATGTCGTTCTGCTCGCGACACCGCCCGCGTTTCGTCCTATTCATTTGAAGGCAGCAATTGCCGCCAACAAACATGTTTTTTGCGAAAAACCAATTGCCACCGACGCGCCTGGTTATCGGTCCGTGAGAGAAACCGTGGCTGAGTCGAAAAAGAAAAAACTCGCGCTGACCGCCGGTTTTTGTTGGCGCTCAAATCTGGCCGAACGTGCCGCCTACGAAAAAATTCTCGGCGGGGAAATAGGCGAGGTTCGCACCATGTATGGGACATACAATACGGGCGCGGCTCGCGGAGTGATTCCTCGTGAACCCAACTGGTCGCCGCTGGAAGAGCAGCTTCGCAATTGGATGTATTACACCTGGCTCTCCGGCGATCATCTCGTCGAACAGGCCATTCATAATGTTGATTTAACCAACTGGGCCATGAACAATAAAATGCCGACAAAATGTATGGCGCAAGGAGGACGGCAAAATCGTTCTGAAGAGATGCCCGGAAATATTTTCGATCATTTCGCTGTGGTTTATGACTGGGATAATGGCGCGAAAGGTTTTGTGTTTTGTCGTCAGCAGGCTGGTTGCGCCAATGACAACACGGAAACCGTGATGGGAACAAAAGGCACGGCGCGAATTTTACTTTTTAACGGCGTTCCTTTCATCACTGATCTGGCCGGTAAACGAACCTGGAAATATTCCGGCGAACCTAATAAACCAAACATGTATGTCGTGGAACATCAGGAATTGTATGCGTCGATTCGCGCGGGTAATCCGCGCAATGACGGCGAGTGGCTGGCCAACAGCACCATGATGGGAATTATGGGCCGCATGGCCGGCTACACGGGCCAGGAAATTACCTGGGAACAAGCGGTCAATTCCAAAGAAAATCTTTTTCCCGAAAAGTTGGATTGGAATGTCGCGCCGGCCATTCCCCCGATTGCAATGCCGGGCAAAACTCCGTTTGTCTAAAATTGTCAAAGCGGTGAGTCGTCACCGCTTTTTTGTTTTATGAATTCAACTTTCAACCGTCGCGCTTTTTTGAAAGTGGGTGGCAGCGCCATCGCTTTCACTGCGCTCAGTTCAAATTTATTTTCTGCAAACCCGCCGGCTCCGAAACGTCATTTCAAAAAAGGATTCATGATGAATGCTTTTCCGGGCGGAAAAGAAAAAATGACCTGGATGGAAAAATTTAAATTATTGAAAGAAGCCGGATTCGACGGCGCGGAACCGCCGAGTCATTTGGAGCAAAAAGAAATTTTAAAAACGCGCGACGAAACCGGACTCGCCATCGCCAGCGTCACTTGCGGCCCCTACACACGTTCGATGTCGCTGGCCGATCCGGCGCAAAGAAAGAGCGGCGTGGACGGTTTAATGCAAGGTTTACGTGACGCCAAAGCCTATGGCGCAACTTCGGTCCTGTGCGTTCCCGGTGCCGTGAATGAAAATATTTCTTACGCCGATGCGTATCAACGAACACAGGAAGAAATTAAAAAAGCTATTCCCCTCGCGGAAGAACTTGGCGTCAAAATCGCGGTTGAAAATGTTTGGAATAATTTTCTCCTCAGCCCGCTCGAAGCCGCGCGTTATGTGGATGAATTTAAAAGCAGCGCGGTCGGCTGGCATTTTGATGTTGGAAATATTATTCACATCGGCTGGCCTGAACAATGGATTCGCATTCTCGGAAATCGCATTCAAAAAATTCACATCAAAGAATTCAGCCGAAAAAAAATGAACGACGAAGGTTTGCGCAAAGGGTTCGCCGTGGAATATCTCGAAGGCGACAACGACTGGCCTGCCGTGATGAAAGCGCTGGATGAAATTAAATACAAAGGCTGGTGCATTGCCGAACCCGCGTATCGTCCGAACAACGTCGAGCCCGGCGAACGGCTGAAAACTATTTCGGAAAAGATGGATAAAATTTTCGCGAGTTAGCTGCATGAAAAAAATTCTTAAAAAAGGAATCATGTTCGCCACCGTCGGTGTGAAAGGTTCCGTTTTGGAAAAATTTAAAGCGATTAAAGAAGCGGGCTTCGCAGGCGTGGAACCGATGAGCCACATGAATCAGGAGGAAGTTTTAAAAGCTCGCGATGAAACCGGTTTGGAAATCCCGAGCGTTTGTTGCGCCACGCATTGGCAGGAAAATATGGGACATCCGAATGGGGCAATGCGCGAACGCGGTTTGAACGGACTCAAGCAAACTTTGCAGGATGCAAAAAAATATGGTGCGAGTTCCGTTTTATTTATTTCAGCAATTGTGAACAAGGAAGTTTCCTACGACCAGGCTTACACTTTTTCGCAGCAAGAATTGCGCAAAGCGATTCCGCTCGCCGAAGAACTCGGCGTCAAAATCGCCATTGAGAATGTCTGGAATAATTTTCTGCTTAGTCCGCTCGAAATGGCGCGCTACCTTGACGAATTAAAAAGTCCCGCCATCGGCGCCCATTTTGATATCGGCAATGTTCTTCGCACCGGCTGGCCTGAACAATGGATTCCCGTTCTCGGCAAACGAATTCAAAAATTGCACATCAAAGAATTCAGCCGCAAAAAAATGAACGAACAAGGTTTGGGGAAAGGCTTCGATGTGCAATTTCTGGAAGGCTCCAACAATTGGCCGGCCATCATGAAAGCGCTTGATAACATTGGCTACAACGGTTGGGGAATTGCGGAGCAAGGCGGCGGAGATAATCTTGAAGGATTAAAAAATCTTTCGGAAAAAATGGATAAAATTTTCGCGAGTTGAGTTTTCACTCGGAAAGTTGCGACGGCAATTTTAACTTTCTTCCCGCATCGAAAAAAAGTAAATAAAAACCGATGCGTTCAATTCTTTTTTTATTCGCTTTAAGCCTTACGCTTCAAGCTGGAACTCTGGCGCAATTTCGCACTCCACTGGGCGTTATGGATGTTGAATTGTTTGATCAGGATAAACCGGTGACAGTGCAGAATTTTATTCGTTACGTTCAGAGCGGCGCTTATACAAATATGTTTTTTCATCGCTGGGCGCCCGGTTTTGTCATTCAAGGCGGAGGATTTTCTGTCACCAATCGCGGCCTGCCGAACGCGCAATATGCCTTTGTGCCGAACTTCGGAAATATCACTAATGAATTCGGCATTGGCCCGCGCTACAGCAATATTTACGGCACCATCGCCATGGCAAAACAACCTAATAATCCCAACTCCGCTTCGTCCCAATGGTTTTTTAATCTGGCCGACAACAGCGCTAATCTTGATTTTCAAAATGGCGGTTTTACGGTCTTTGGAAGAATCATCGCGGGAACAAATATTCTCAACCGTTTCAACGATACTTCCACCAACAATGGAATTTATTTATTAAACGCCGGAGCGCCGTTGGATCAGTTGCCGGTGCTCTCGCCTAATCCGACATTTGAAAATTTGGTCTATGTGGATATTTCCCTTTTAAATGTGCAAGTGCGTTTGGGCGTAAATAATGTCCGCGAAATTTCCTGGAACAGCGTGAGCAATCGAATTAATCGCGTGGAATTCACCGCCAATTTTCCGCCAACCTGGCAGCTTTTGGTTGCGACCAATGGCAATGGCGCACCAGTAAAAATCAGCGATGCCGAGCCTCTTTCCTCAAATCGTTTTTACCGGGTGCGAGTGGATTATTAAAAAGGGAGAACAAGACTGGCTTCCGCTCGAATCCAAATTCAATATGACTTTTCTTCCGATTGTTGAGCGCGAATTGCGCGTCGCGGCGCGCAAGCGGGCGACTTATTGGACACGTCTCACTTCCGCGCTCGTTGCCATTTGCATCAGCAGTTGGATGATCATGACCATTCATCAAATCAATCCGCGCTCTCGGGGCAAAACTCTTTTCATCACCCTTTCGGTCATCACGTTTCTCTACGGCTTGATCGGCGGCGCGCGGATCACGGCGGATTGCATCAGCGAAGAAAAACGGGAAGGAACGCTCGGCCTTTTATTCCTGACCCATTTAAAAGGCTACGACGTGGTCTTCGGAAAATTATTCGCCACTTCGCTAAATGCATTTTATGGAATGCTCGCTATTTTCCCGGTGCTGGCCATTTCCATTTTGCTCGGCGGCGTGACCTTCGGCGAGTTTTGGCGCGTCATGCTCGTCGCGGTGAATCTTCTTTTTTTCTCTCTCGCGGTCGGAATGTTTTGTTCGGCGGTAAGTCGCGATGAACGAAAAGCGCTCAGCCTGGCTTTGTTTGTCGTGATTTTGATCTCCGTCGCTCCGTGGTTAATTGCATATAATATTTCCTCAACGACTCATAAATTTTTTCTGGATTTTTTGCCTTTGCTTAGTCCGCCCCACGCTTGTTACAGCGCATTTGATAATCCCATGACGAAATGGAATCCGAAACACTTTTGGATTACGGTTGCGCTCACGCATCTTTACGCCTGGCTTTTTTTGGCATTGGCCTGTTTTATTGTGCCTCGTTCCTGGCAGGACAAATCGGTCGGCTCAAAAGGCGCTCATTGGCAAAACAAGTTTGATTTCTGGGCGCATGAAAGCGCTGAAACGCGAAAAAAATTTCGAACACGGCTCCTAGAAATCACGCCGTTTTACTGGCTGGCCGCGCGCGACAAACTCAAGCCGCGTTATGTCTGGCTTTTGCTGATCGTGGTGGCCCTGGTCTGGGCTTGGGGCGCACACAAATGGCCGCGCGATTGGTTTAATATGGGCACCTATATTTTCACCGCCATCTGTTTGCATACCGTTTTAAAATATTGGTTGGCCACCGAAGCGTGTTATCGCTTTGTCACCGATCGGAAAAGCGGCGCGATGGAATTATTGCTTTCCACACCATTGCGCGTGGAAGAAATTGTGCGCGGCCAGCGACTCGCGTTGTGGCGGCAATTCGCCGGTCCCGTCGCGTTGGCGGTATTGATGGATTTAATTTTCATGTTCGCAGGAACGAAGGACCTTGGCCGGATGGACAAAGAGGGATGGGTGCTTTGGATTCTGATCTGGTTTTCTGGTTTGATTCTTTTCGTCATGGATTTATTTGCTTTAAGCTGGACCAGTCCGTGGATGGGACTCGCGCAGTCTCAAGCCAACCGCGCTTCGAGGGCCGCGATCAGCCGCATTTTATTTTTACCCTGGCTCGCCTTTGGCATTTGCGTCAGCGGATTTTTTACATTGGCGGCTCTGTCGGTTTTCGGAAAAATTTTGCAAATGAATTTTAATACTCATTTAATGCCCTTCATTTTGGCGCTCTTTTGGCTCGCGTTGGGCGTGGGCAATAATTTGATTTGGATCCAGTGGTCGAAACGAAAACTAAGCGAACAATTTCGACTGGCTGTCGCTCAGCGTTTTACGCCGACGCCGCGTTTTTTCTGGCAAAAACGGCGCGCGAAAAATATGCCTGAACATCTGCCGCCTCTTCTGGCTCCGTAGGCTGAGTGCTCAGTTTTGAACTTCATACTTTCGCACCTGCTTTTTTGCATTAAACTTTCCCCATGCAAATTCAAGCGGGCATTATCACGATCTCCGATCGCGCCTCGCGCGGCCAGTACGATGACATCGGGGGGCCAGCTTTAAAAAAAGCCGCGGAAAATTTTGGCTGGAAAATTCGGGAGGACGCGCTTGTTCCCGATGAAAAGCAACAGATTCAAAATATTATTCGCGAACAAATAAATAAGGGCTGCCAACTTATTTTAACCACCGGCGGAACTGGGGTGGCTCTGCGCGATGTGACGCCGGAAGCGGTCCGGGAAATTGCCGAACGCGAATTGCCCGGCTTCGGCGAAATCATGCGCAGTGAATCCATGAAAATCACCCCAAACGCCATTCTCTCTCGGAATCTGGCGGTGGTCGTCGAAAAAACGCTGGTGATTTGTTTGCCGGGAAAACCGGCCGGCGCGGTGGAATGTCTCGGCTTCGTGGCGGGCGCGATTCCGCATTGCGTCGAAATTTTACAGGAAGTACCGACAAGCTGTTAATATGATGAAAGTTTTTACCGTATTTCTATTTCTGCTGGTCGCAACGTTCGGTTGCACCACAAAATCCAAATCGCAAGCGCAAGCGCAAGCGGCTTTTGCTTCTGGCCAACAGCAAGCTTTCGCGCAAATGCAGCAGCAGAAACAATCACATACCGTGAAATTTCTCGGTCCCGTAAAAAATGAAATTATTCCGTGGACAGAAGATTTGACGCTCACTCAAGCCATTGTCGCCGCCGAATATCGAGGCATTGTGGATCCGAAAATGATTCTCATTATTCGCGATGGCCAGAGAATTCCAGTCAATCCAAAACAACTGATCCGCGGAGAAGATTTTCCTTTGCAAGCCGGCGATACAGTGGAAATTCGGTAGATCGTTTTTGGGAGTTAGCTCTGAAGAACAAAAAATCTCTTTCGTCCAGAAGATTTATCTTTGCAGCAAGCCACGCGATAGATATCGTCATTTTTTACTTTGATTTAACATCAGGAATCCAACCCTTAAATAAATGACAGAAAAGCTGAAAGAAGAACTTTCCTCGTTCCAAGGCCTCTGGCGCGGCGGTTATCACGAAGGCGATCCGCTCAATCCGTTGGCGCGTTCAGGCTATGGACAAATCGGTTACATGAGCGTCTTACGGGTGACTTACCTGCGATGTATCAAACCTTACATTAACGCAGAAACGCGCGCGATCGAAATCGGCCCAGGACGCGGCGCGTGGACAAAAACGATGCTGGCTGCGAAAGAAATTTGGGCTTTAGACGCGATGTCCGCCGAATACAATCAATTTTGGGAATACGTCGGTAAGCAGCCAAACGTGAAATATTTTCAAGTCGAAGATTTTAGCTGCGCAATGCTGCCGGACAATTATTATAACTATATGTTTTCATTCGGCTGTTTATGTCATGTTTCGTTTGCCGGAATCGAAGAATACGCGAAGAACTTATTTCCAAAATTAAAACCGGGCGCAAATTGTTTTTGGCTCGTGGCGGATTATGAAAAATATAATCGAGTCGTCGAGGATTGGAAAAATAACAGCATTTGGTCAGCGGCCGCGCCAAGAGGCCGACGATTTGCCCCGGCTCGAAAATTGCTGGAATGGTTTATGCGATTGGATCACAAATTCTCGCGGCAGTTGCCGGATGCCAACGACAAGCCTTCTCCCGGCCGCTGGTACCACGCTGGAATTTCGCGGACTTGTGAAATGCTGAGAAAATTTGGATACGAAATAATTGATCAGGACGTGGAAACCCTGCTCCGTGATCCGATTATCCATTTTTGCAAACCGGAATAGTAATCGGTAGGAGGGAAATTCGTTAATAAGAATTTTTTAAAAATCGAAACCAGTCCGAACATCGGCTCCGACATTGGGTGTGTCGGTGTTAAGAATAATGTTTCCTGTCGCATCCGGCCCGTAAGAAAACCAGTTGGGGTCATATAATTTTTGGGGCGTGTTTTGCCGAAAAGTCACTTTCCAGGTCTTGGCGTGCAAATCCGCAAAAACAGAACTGAGCGTGGGCTGTTTTGGAGGATAGTAGCTCGTTTGTTTTAAATAATGAGAATCATAGTTCTCATGAAAAATCGCTTGCTGGGAAGGCTTTCCAAAATTTGATAATTTTAATCCAGGCGTCATACAAGTATTATACTAAATCACGTAACGGTAACGATACGAAGTGTAATCAGTGTCCTTCACCGGTTTTGATGGGAGATTCAATTTGTCGCTGGGACACCACAAAAGCGCAGGATTGCTACCGGTCAAAAGTTTGGGCACTCCGCCGTATCTATCAGTTTTGTCCACCGTGGCGGCGGCATTTCCGGGAGTGGCGCCATAACTTATGGCGGAAGGAATTTGCTGGTTATTCGAGTCCGCATACAAGGTAAAATTCATCGCAATTTGTCTCGTATTACTAATGCATTTGGTGAGGTTAGCTCTTTCCTTGGCCTTCGCGAGAGCAGGCAACAACATCCCGGCCAGTATCGCAATAATCGCAATCACCACTAAAAGTTCAATCAGTGTAAATCCTTTTTGAGATGAAGATGTAATCCTCTGATTCATGTTGGCGAGCTACCATGAAAGATGTCATTTTTTTGCTTCGTGTCAACTGGCGCTGCGCTTCATCCATTTTTTTCGTGAGTTTAATGCGATTTGCCTGTAAGCAACGAGAGTGACTGAACCAGCGCCCCTCCAGCAAATTGATCGAACTTATGTTCGCTATCAAAATGGAAAATATTCTTATTTCGGCGGCTGCGATTATTTTCGGTTGGCCAGTCATCCCGCCGTTCTTCAAGCGGTCGAGACTGGTTTAAAAAAATTTGGATTAAACGTCGCGGCCTCGCGTCTGACCACCGGCAATCATGAGTTATTTTCCAAATTGGAAAAAGCGCTGGCGGAATTTTTTGAAGCTGAAAACGTAACCTTGGTTTCTAACGGATACGTGACCAATCTGGTTGCCGCGCAGGCGTTGGCCGGAAATTTTTCGCACGGGTTCATTGATGAAAAATCTCATCCCTCTCTGACTGACGCCGCCAAATTTTTGGGCTGTCCGATTTTTAAATTTCAACATCGAGACGCCAGCGATTTAAAAAGCGCGGTGAATCGTTGTGGCCGGTCGGCTAAAATTGTTTTACTGACCGACGGCATGTTTTCGCACGATGGTTTAATTGCGCCGCTCAAAAAATATTTAAAAATTCTTCGGCGCGATGCGATTATTCTCGTGGACGACGCGCACGGCGCTGGAACGCTCGGCGCGAATGGTCGCGGCTCCATCGAACTCGAAAAGGTAAATAGAAAACAAATCGTGCAAACGATTACCTTGAGCAAAGCGTTTGGCGTTTATGGCGGCGCGGTTTTGGGAGCGCGCGATTTGCGCGAAAAGATTTTTGGGAAAAGCCATCTATTCGTTGGCTCTACGCCGTTGCCATTGCCTTTGGCCAATGCGGCTCTCGCAGCTGTGAAAATTTTAAAGACAAATAAAAGTTTGCGGAAACGTCTGAGGCAAAATGTGGATTACATCAAAAGCGCCTTGCGAAAAAATAATTTTCCGGTCGCAGAAACGCCCAGCCCGATCATCCCGCTGATTCCCAAAAACGATTTGGAAGTTAAAAGTCTGAAAGGTAAATGTATCGCTGAGAAAATTTTTCCCTCGTTCATCAAATATCACGGCGGGCCGGAGAATGGCTATTTTCGTTTTGTCATTTCCAGTGAGCATTCGAAAATGCAGTTGGATTCCTTGCTAAGAGTCTTGAATGAAATTTGACAGAATTCTTAAAATTAACAGAATGGTCCCATGAAATTACTTCGGCTTTCAATTCTGTCCCTTGTGTTAATTCTGTCTAAACCTTTTTCTGCTTTCGCGATTGATGATTACAAACTGGGGCCGGATTCGATGTTCCATGAAAATGTGCCGCACGGTGAAGTGACAAAATTTAAATGGGCGGGCAGCAAAGTTTTTCCCGACACCACACGCGATTGCTGGATTTATGTGCCGCAACAATATGACGCGACCAAGCCGGCTGCTCTCATGATTTTTCAGGATGGCGAAGGCTACGTCAAAACGAACGGAAATTTTCGTGTGCAAAATGTTTTCGATAATCTCATCGCGCGAAAAGAATTGCCGATCATCATCGGAATTTTCATCAACCCGGGATTAAAAAACAGCGGCGAAAAAAATCGCAGTTTCGAATATGATTCGCTTGGCGACGCGTATGCCCGTTTTTTACTTGAAGAAATTATTCCTGAAGTTGGCAAAAAATATAATCTTGCCACCAACGCGGCCAGTCGCGCGATTTGCGGCGCAAGTTCCGGGGGGATTTGTTCATTCACCGTGGCGTGGGAACGGCCCAATGAATTCAGCAAAGTTCTCAGCACGATTGGCAGTTTCACCAATATTCGCGGCGGTTATGTTTACCCATTTTGGATTCGCAAACAAACGCCCAGGCCGATTCGCGTTTTTTTGCAGGATGGGTCAAACGATTTGGATAACGAGCATGGCAACTGGCCGCTAGCCAATCAATCCATGGCCGCCGCCTTGAAATTTTCCAAGTATGATTATCAATTTGTTTTTGGCGATGGCGCGCACAGCGGAAAACAGGGCGGCGCAATTTTTCCAGAAGCGGTAAAATGGCTCTGGCGGGAATGAATTTTATCCGCAGAACGCTGCGAAAAGCGCGCGCATTTCTTCTTCCACTTGCGCCGGATCAGCGACGGTTTGCGCGATTTCATCCGAGAGCAACTGGCGATAACGCTTTCTCAAGCGATGCGCCGCCACACGGATCGCGCCTTCTTCCATGTTTAAAATTTTCACAGCGTCGGCATAAGGAACAACTCCTTTCCCCGCGCTGAGAAAAATTTTCAATTCTTTGAATTGCTGCGCCTGGCCTGCGTTTTCGCATTCGACTTCGAGGCGTTGAATAACTTTTGCGAGCAGAGCAACCGCCCATTCGCGGTCAAATTCCTGATCGGGACTAGCGGTGTGGGCGGCAATTTGAAATTGCGTGTCGGCCGTTTGCCAGTCGAGCGAAAGATGGGCCGCGCCGCCGCCGCGTTTCTGGCGTTGCGATTTATCCCATTCGTTGGCGAGAAAATGTTTCAGCGACGCGAGAAGGAACGCGCGAAACCTGCCGCGCTCGTTGCTCAAATTTTCGAGATAATTTTTTCCGAGAAATCCCGCGAAAAAAGCCTGTGTCAAATCTTCCGCGTCCTCCTTCGTGTGACCGCGACGCCGCACGTAAGCGTAAAGTGGGAACCAATACGTCTTGCACAATTGTTCCAGCGCCGCGTCTGATTGCGGCGTGTGTTTGCGGCCCCCCGCCAGCACGACCGTCCAATGGGTCGTGGCGAAAATGTCACCAGCCCGTGTCGGGCCAGAGGAAATTTCAGAACTCATTGGTTTGGAAATAAACGAATTTCCAGCAAATGCGCTTCGATAAAATTGTATAGTATGCCAGCAGATTTACCGTAAATCCGCTGGTGCCGATTTTATTATTGGACGCAAATCGTTTCAAACTTCGCAAATTATCATTTTTTCGCGGTCGCCTCTGTCAGCGTCACGAAAGCAATGTTCGAGGTGTCCGGGTCTTTCGCGGCGACTTGAACCGAAGGATAAAGCACACGATAGCCCTTGCCGTTGACTAGAAGTTCCGCCGGTTGATCGCGTCCGAGTGGGACTGTCAGAAGGTTTTTTTCCCGCAAGTCTTCAATTTCCAGCGTGATTTGATTATCGTTTCCTTTCACCAGTTTCATCCGACAGAAATCTTCAGTTTCTCCCGGAAGTCGAAGATGCGCGACCCCGCCTAGAGTCAGGTGCGCCATGACTGCCCAACCTTTCGGATTGAACTCAGACGGTTTGGCAAAACGCCCCATGAAGTTTTGTTTTCCATTCCGTCCGCTGGAACAAATCGCTGGCGCTTAGAACCTGTTGCCGCAGTGTTCGTCTTGGAGTGCACCAGCTTGTAACGAATCTTCACGCTGCCATGATAATCGGTGAACGTGAGGACTTGCAAAACACCCAGCCGACCAGCACCGGTTCTTAGCGCAAAGGTCATCGGCAACGGCGCATTCGTGGGGAAAATATGCCAGCGAAAACCGCCGCGATCTTTGTAGGCCATTCCCGGTTCGTTCGGGCGAATTGCTTTTTCCAAGCCAGCGCGATCCCAATCCCACGCTTCGTTGGTCACAAGAGTTGCGGTCAGATTGCGCAGACCCAGTCCGCGTCTCCCGCCGACGGTGTCCATACACACATTGACGCCGCGATCATCGAGCCATTTTTCCTGATCGGATTTGGAAAGCACTTTGAATTGGTCTTCGTGGAAATCGAGCAGTTCGCCCGATTCCAGCACCAGAAATTCTTTGCCGATTTTTTCGTCAATGTCATTCACGGTTCGCTCGATCACAGGGACCAACGCCGCCGCCGCGAATTCCGTGCGCGGCGTCTGATTCGTGGCATTCGACGATGCGATGGAGAATTGCTTGTCACTAACGAACTGTTCGTTCTCCGTTGCGCCGACCCGCCGGGGCCATGAAATTCTTCGACCCAGAGGAGTCGCAAACTGATGCTGCACATGAGCCAAATCTCCACGCCCTCTGACGATGCACGCGTCAGGATCATCGAAGGTCAGGTGCAATGCGCCGTTCAATGAGTGCGGTTCGCCGTTTGTCCGGTTTCTCCAATCTTCCAACTTTGTGAACGTCACGAAAGCGCGGGGCAACACCGGTGAAAATTCAAAGTTCAACCGCGAAAAAATAATCCGTTTCTCCGCGAGTAATTCTGCGATCTGTTCCGTTAGCTCTTTCTTTAAATCGGCACGCGCCTGAGTTTCTTTTCTCACCATCGCCTTCACAAAAACGCCCGCAAATATCAGCGCGACAAGTGCAATCAAGCTGGCAATAGGCAACCACCCGAATCGCTGCGTGAACGGTGCTGAAGTTTTTTCCGAAGATGAAACCAGATTCAGAACGCGCCAGATTTTCCAAATCAAAAAGCCGTCGATGAACAGGCAAAGAAGAACCGCCTCTGGAAAGCCGAGCGTGAATCCCATCGCTAGCCACACGATCAGGGAATCAAGGGCCAGCACCGGAAAAAGCAGCCCGTCAAATAACGCCAGACCGCGACCGTAAATTTTTCCCGCCGAGCGACGGATTTGTGCGACGGCCACCCAGCCGAGAATGGTTGTGCCGAATAATGCACTCACGCCCAGCGGAATTAAAATCACGGCGCAAATTATCCCCAGCTTTGTTGGCGTTTGTCCCGGACCCCCTTCACTTCGATAAACAGCGAAAAAGAGTGCCGCCAGGATTGCAAAAATACTCCAACACGCCCCAATAATTGCCGCGCGGGAGAAACGCGGTGGAGTTTCGGGGAGCACACGCGTCCCGCGTGTTCCGTCCGGCGTCGCGCCTTGCGGACTCTTTCCGAATTTTCTGCTTGAGATGACCAAACAAATGGCTGCTCCCAAAAAACAAACTGCGGTTATCAAATTGTAACCGAACGAATCAAACCACCCTCCCACACCGTAAAAGGCATACCTAACTGGCTGCGTCCGGACCACTTTTTTCCCGACCACCAGGAGAAGCGCCATGAATAACCAAAAATGGGCAAACAATCCAAACCGCGAAAAGAGAATTGTCCCCAGTATTTCCCTTCCAGATTTCCGCCGAATCCAGAGCCCGTCTGCAAAAAAACAGACAGCCGCAAGCACAGCGCAAAGGCAAATCAGGCTGCGGTAGCTCGATGGATAAAGCCATGCGCCCACTTCAAAAAAGGAATACATGAG
>JALYXC010000522.1 GCA_030947315.1 Verrucomicrobiota bacterium
CCCAAGGCCACTGCAATCGTTGGAAACGCAAAAATAAATGGCAACGGAAATATGAATGGACAAAGCAACCCGAAGGCGAGCAGGAACGAATAGCCGGGAACCAGCACCGTGATCATCACAAAGCAAGCCATCGCAATTAAGATAAGCGAGGAATAATCTCCTGTGGCCAGCCAATAGCTGGCGAACGCTGAAACAATTAGACAAGCCAGGCCAATAATCAGATTTTTAAAAAACATAATTTAACGGGTCAAGATTTTAACCGAAAGGAAACTGAAAAGGCAAATCAAAAAAATAAAATGATCGGTCGAAACAAAAACCTTGAGTTACACACGGCGAATCAGCATTTTCGGCTGCGCTAATTTATGATTGAAAATCCTTATCGCTTGCTGCAACTTTTTAATCGGGCACAAAGCGGCGGTGGGGAGGAATTGGCGGTCACACAAATTGCCCACATTCTTAAAAAAGAATGTCGCTACGACGAGTGCATTTTTCAGAGCAACGATTGGACAGGAATCAACGCACCGCCTCTTTGGAAACAAGCCGCTTACACTTTTTACAATCCCAATGCAGTGCGGGCGATTCGTCGAACCCAAAACCAGCTCCAGGCACAAGCGTGGATTCTGCATAATTTTATTCCGGTTGGTTCCGCGGGAATTCATGGCGAAGCGTTGAAACAGAAAATACCGATCATCCAATACATCCATAATTTTCGTCCATTTTCTGTGAGCGGTTATTTATGGATCGGACGCAATCTGAATCCGGCGAAGTGGCCGAAAAATTATCTTCAGGAAATCCGTCACGGCGCTTGGCAGAACTCTAAATTCAAAACGGCGTTTCTCGCCTCCATGCTGGTCACGATGCATTTATTTAATTTATTCCGCGCCGTCAAAGTTTGGGTGGCGGTTTCAGATTTTATGCGGCAGAAATTTATTCTAGCGGGTGTTCCGCAGGAAAAAATATTTCGGCTTTACAATCCTTGGACGCTTCGCCATCGCGAGGAACCCAATTTTGCTGAAGGAAATTATTATATTTTTCTGGGCCGTCTCATTGAAGAAAAAGGAATTAAAGTGGTCGTGAACGCGTGGAATTTATTGCGTCAGATGCAACCGACCAATCCCCCCAAACTGGTCATTGGCGGCGATGGCCCGCTCACTGAATGGGTGAAAGAAGCGGCGGAAAAAAATCCGCTCATTGAATATCTTGGTTACATTACTGGAGAAGAAAAACAATCTTTATTGCAGGGTTGTCGGGGATTAATTGCTCCATCCATTTGGTGGGATCCGCTTCCGTATGTCACGTACGATGCCTACGACGCGGGCAAGCCCGTTTTGGCCGCAGCGGGCGGCGGGTTGACCGAATTGGTGCAACATAAAATCACCGGTTTTCACCATGAACCGGGCAATGCCGAGCAACTAGCGCAACAAGTTATTGAAATAGATAACAATTCCGACCGCCGTCGCGAAATGGGAAAAAATGGTCGCCAATGGCTGCTTGCCAATACCAATGAAACCGTGTGGAAAAAAGAATTTTTTAAAATTGTGGATTACGCGATTTCGAGAACCAGTTGAAAATGAAACGGGGATCATGTATTGTGAGCAAAATTTATGCAGGAATTTCGACGTGAATTAATTCAATGCTGGCAGCAGCTTTCTAATAAGTTACTTTTTTTTGGACTGCTCGCGGCCTGGCTTTTGCTTTTTCAATTTCTGGGCAATTGCACTTTTGGCTACATCAACACTCCTTCCTTAATGCAATGGATGTACACGGCTTATGCCTCACCCCAGGCTGATCAGGGTCATGGGTTTTTAATTCCTTTTGCGGTTTTAATTTTATTTTGGTGCAAGCGGAAGGAGCTGTTAGCGCTTCCCCAAAAAACCTGGTGGCCAGGATTAATCTTATTGGGACTCGCTCTCGGGTTGCATCTCATCGGCTACCTTATTCAATTGCCGGCTATCTCGATTGTTGCGCTTTTTTCGGGCATTTATTTTTTAATGGCTCTGGCCTGGGGCTGGCGCTGGAGTAAAGCGAGTTTTTTTCCATTTGTTCTTTTTGTTTTTTGCATTCCAATGCCGGGCTTGATGGATCGAATTACCGCTCCGCTCCGAATGTTGGCCACTAATATTACTTACGGATTTTGCAAAAGTCTTTTGGGTCTGGATTTAATCCGACGAGGCACCCAACTTTTCGATGCGGGAGGAACGTATAGTTACGATGTGGCGGCGGCCTGCAGCGGAATTCGCAGTTTAATTTCTCTTTTGGCTCTAACGACGATTTATGGGATGATTACTTTTAAAACGCCGTGGAAACGGGCTGCCATAATTTTTTCAGCGCTTCCTCTTTCGGTCGCTTGCAATGTGGTGCGCCTGATCGGCATTGTTATCGCGGCGGAAGCCTTCGGCCAAAAAGCAGGGGATTTTTTTCACGAATGGTCAGGATTTTTCACTTATGCGTTGGCCATCGCGGTGGTATTATTGCTCGGTTATTGGTGGAAGGAACGAGAAACAGCTCCGGTTTTATTGCAAACTAAAACAACATGAAAAAAACAAACGGCATTATTTTTGTTCTGGCTTTAGCGATGATTGCATGCACGGCCGGAATGTTGCTTCGGCTTAAATCGCAACAAAAACTGGCGCCGCCGGGTCTCAAAATTGCGTCTGCGCCGCTCTTTGATCCGGAAGGAAAACAAATTGCCAGCCAGAGTATTTCCCTGCCGGAAACCGTTTTAGATTATCATTCCAAATTATTGCCCGTCACCGTGCAGGAATTAAACACGCTTCCTAAAGACACCACTTTCGGCAAGCGAATTTATCAATCCACCGACGGTTTTCAAACCATGGTGAGCGTGGTGATGATGGGGACCGATCGCACCAGCATTCATAAACCGGAATTTTGTCTCGTCTCGCAAGGTTGGACAATTGATCGGGCCAACGAAGTTTATTTGCCCATCGCTCAACCCGCGCCATACAAATTGCCAGTAATGCGACTGACCACTTCATTGC
>JALYXC010000528.1 GCA_030947315.1 Verrucomicrobiota bacterium
CATTCGCCCTGGCCGGTGGGCCGGATTGTGCCGTTGAAGACTCCGGGGCTTTCGCCCTTCTCCAATTGCGCGGTGGCCTGGATCGGCATGCCGGGCAAGCATTGCGACTGGATAATAAATGAAGCCGGTGATGATCATTGAAATAAATAAAGCCACCAACATGGCCTTGTTTGGGTCGGTCGCGGCAATCACCGATGAAACCGTTCCATTTGCTCCGTCCTTTGATTTCCCAAAATACCAGAAGAAAAAGAAGCTGAGAAAGATTACGGTCAACATCGGAGTTACCAGGTTGATTATCCGTGGTTTTATTTCCGGCTTGTCATCTTCCATGGCCATGTCCATTCCCCCAGAAGGTTCGGGCTTTGCGTGCTGCTGCTGTGTCCCTGCGGAAGGTTTCTTCCACTGGAAATAAATGGAAAGGAAAGTGATGACCAGAACCGCGATACTGAAAAGGAATGGCATGAAGCAAAATGTTGTAAGCAGATTGTTTTTCGGGCGCTCCCACAGCCTTCAATCCTTGACTGATATTGGCGATATTGAACCCGACGAAAGTCGTGGCAATTGGAATCAGTTCCACAACCGGACTTGCGGTATTGTTGAGCATAAACGCAAGGCGTTCCTTCGCGATTTTATTTTTGTCGGCCAGCGGACGTATAATGGAGCCTGCGCCAATAACCCTGAATGCACAGTCAATAAAAGTAACAGGAAACAATGCCCACAAAGTGTGAAAGACGCCGTTTTTACTTTTAACGTATTTGCCCACCCAAGCAGAAAACGCAATGATGCCGCCAGCTTTTCTAACAAGAGCGATTAACCCGCTGAACAAATAAAGAAAGAGCAGCACCTGCAAATTATCTTTATCAGATAAAATTTTTATCATCTGTTCAATGGCGGTTTCGATTCCTCCAATGATTGAATGGTTCAGCAGGTAGCTGCCAACCAGCAAGCCCAAGAGCAGCGAAGGCAAAACCTTCTTTGACCAAATCGCCGCAACAATGGTGATTGTTGCAGGTATGATTGAAAGCCAGGTGTTATTCATTTTTGATCCTTATTCCGGTTTCTCTGTTCGTTTTCATTTGTTTTTCTGTTCCTGCGAACGATATGTTCGCAAGTTCATTTCTGGCTACGGTCGCCTGACTCGTGCGCATGAATGTTACCACAACAGCCGCCCGACTTTTCCTCGGAGTTTGCACCGACGGGCGTTGACAGAAACTTTTTCCGGCAGTGCTCGCTGCAAAAATAAAACGTCTGTTCATCGCGCTCGGCGCGGAGAGCCGTCGCTTCGTTCACCGTCATTCCGCAAATGGGGTCTTTCGTCATGAATCAATTCCTTTTGTTGGTTTTTCCTTCGCTATCGCAGTAAATTTCTGATGCCTTGCACCGACAACAACAGGCCAATCAAAGTCATCACGGTTGAACTGATGTAAGGGGCTTTGCGGGCAAATTCCCCGAATCCTTTGAAGTGCTTGCTGGCGTGGCGGACGGAAAAAGCCGCAAGCGAGCCGACGGTGACGAGAGTGATCGCCAGTCCCAAACTAAACGCCAAAACCAGGGCAAAACCCAAAGTGAATTGTTTGAGTTGGAGACAAATCAAAAGCACTGCAAACGCGGAGGGGCAAGGAAGCAATCCGCCAGTCAAACCAAAAAGAATAAGCTGTTTGGTTGTTACTTCTTGATTGGCGAAACGCTTTTGCAATTCGCTCGCATGTTCCCGCTCGTGTTCATCTTCATATTCGGTTGGTGCGCCATCGTGCGAGTGGTGATGGTGGTCCTCGGTAAATTTTGTGCTGAAAGCAATTCCAGCGCGTTTGACGACTACCTGGAACTCGTGCGGTTCGGGAATGTTGGAAGTCGATTCGAGATAATCTTTTTGCAAAACAAAATCGAACCGTTGCTCGCTGCCGTCAGGTCGAACGGTTTCCAAACAGATTGTGTCCGCAGCGGGCGGCGTGAGCATTTGATTTTTTTGATCGTAAAAGTAGAGGCGAAAGCGCGGCGGGACATTGGTTTCAAACACGCTCAGTTCAATTTGTTCGTTTGCGACCACCGAAAGCAAAGGCCCGCCATGCGCTCCGTGCGACCCGTGATTGTGGGTGTGATGATGGGCGGTGGCAGCGCGTTGTTGCCGGCGAGTGCGGGCAAACATCCAAGGCGCCATGCCTATCACAATCACGCCGGTGGCAAGTTGAAAATATGGCTCGGTGGTTTCGACATTGAAGCGCCCCGAATAATGAAGTCCGACGAAAGCCAAAACCCAAATGATGGCCGTATGCGAAACCGTCGCGGACAAACCGAGCAGCACTGCCTGTTTCACTGTGCCGCGAATGGCGACGATGAACGCCGCCATCAACGTTTTACTGTGTCCCGGCTCCAAGCCATGCAGCGCGCCAAGCACAATCGCGGCTGGAATGAAAAGCCAGCCGTGCCCTTGTGACAGATAACTTTGGAAAGAAGTCATAGAGTTATGTTCGGTCGTTAGTTTTTGTGGTGTTCGTGTTCGGTTGTGGATTTTGCGGGCGACGATTTTTCCAGCGCGCTTGTTTCGCGGCTTAACTTTCCGCCCACTGCTTTTTCCAATTCCGCGCGGGCAATCCAATAATCGCGCAACGCCTCAACGTAGCCGCGCTCCGCCGCCAGTTCGCGTTCTTTGGCGGCCAGCAATTCATAATTGCCCTTCTGCATCGCGTTGTATTGAAGCAGCGTCTCGTGGAGAATCCGCTGACGTTGCGGCAGGAGAACTTTTTCGTAATAAGCCGAGGCGTCACGGGAAGCAATGAGCGTGTCGCGCGCCTCGCGAATTTCGGAACGAACATTTACCGCCAACGCTTCAAACTTTCGTTGCGCCTGCCGATACTGTGCCGCCAGCCGCGCCAGGGCCGATTGACCTTGATCGAAGATCGGCAGTTCCAAAGAAAGAGTCGGGCCGGTCACGCGCTGTCCGCTTGTGTCGCGTTCCGTGTCCACGCCAATTTGCGCGCCGGGAAAAAAGCGTGACTTGCTTTTCAATTGCAAAGCGCCCGCGACGGATTGCATTTGAATTCGCGACGCGGCCAATTCCAATCGTTGACTCACGCCGAGCGATTCGAGAT
>JALYXC010000543.1 GCA_030947315.1 Verrucomicrobiota bacterium
CAACAAGCTGAACGCTTGCGGCATCTCGGAGAAATCGAACACCATAAACAATTGACGGCCGCCACGGATCGTCTCGAAGAAGAAACCAAACGCAACCGTTTTTTTACGCTTTCGATTGAACTGCTGGCCATTGCGAATTTCGAAGGCCAATTTTTGCAATTAAATCCGACCTGGCACGAAACGCTCGGCTTCACGGAAGAAGAATTAAAAGCCAAACCATTCCTGGAATTTATTCATGCGGAAGATCGCGCCGCCATGGCCCAACAACTGCAACAACTCAAGACCGGCGTGACGACCTATTTT
This sequence comes from Verrucomicrobiota bacterium, assembly GCA_030947315.1. Lineage (GTDB taxonomy): Bacteria > Verrucomicrobiota > Verrucomicrobiia > Limisphaerales > CANJXF01 > JALYXC01. The sequence goes on from JALYXC010000543.1 coordinate 304, forward strand.
GAAAATCGCTGTTGTGGCCATGATGGTTCAGTGCGTTGGCTGCGATGGACGGCCACACCTTTCATCGAAGAAGAGTTGCTTTATCTTTTTGCGCGCGACATCACGACGCGTAAAATTGCCGAAGACGAAATCCGAAATCTTAATAACGAATTAGAACGACGCGTTCATGAATTGACCGATATCAATAAAGAATTGGAAGCGTTCAGTTATTCAATTTCTCACGATTTGCGCGCGCCGCTTCGTTCTATGCAAGGATTTGCCTATTCGCTCTTGCGCGAATATGGAGACAAACTCGACGATGACGGAAAAGAATTTGCCCATCGCATCGTTAACTCTTCGATGTATATGGACACATTGCTGCATGATCTTTTGGACTACAGCCGCTTAAGCCGTATGGAATTGCAGCCCACCTCTGTTCATCTCGAAGCGGTCGTCAACGAAATCCTGGTTCAGATCGGCAAAGATGTTCAGGATAAAAACGCCGAAATAAATGTGCAACGTCCGTTGGCCGCCGTTTCCGCTCACTTGCCAACTGTCCGACAAATTTTAAGCAATCTTATTTCCAATGCCCTGAAATTTATTGATCCAACTCGGAAGCCGGAAATCCGCATCCGCACCGAACCGGGCGAAAAATTTGTTCGCATTTGGGTTGAGGACAATGGCATCGGGATCGCACCGGAACATCATCACAAAATTTTTGGATTATTTGAGCGATTGCATTCTAATAAAACTTATGCCGGCACTGGCATCGGTTTGGCCTTGGTTCGAAAGGGCGCGGAACGAATGGGCGGAACGGTGGGAGTAGAATCAGAAACCGGTCGCGGCAGCCGGTTCTGGCTGGAACTGGGTCGGGGCTAAAGCTATCAGTCGGACAGTTTTTTTATGAGTAATCCCAATACCATTCTCCACGTTGACGATGATCCGAACGATGTCTTTTTAATTGGCCGCGCTTTTCGGAAAGCCAACGTTTCCAGCGCGCTCGAAGTGGTCAATGACGGCGAAAAAGCGCTAGCTTATTTAAGCGGCGAAGCAGAATACTCGGATCGCGCTCGTTACCCGCTCCCTTCTCTCGTTTTGTTGGATCTTAAATTGCCGCGCAAACCAGGCATGGAAGTCTTGGCGTGGATTCGTTCCCATCCTGAACTAAAACGGCTGCCGGTGGTCATGTTGACTTCATCCAAACAGCCTGCCGACATTAATCGCGCTTACGATCTGGGCGCTAATGGTTTTTTAGCTAAACCGGTTGACTTTGATGAAATGATTGCCATGGCTCAAACTCTCGACCGTTTTTGGGAACAAATGAACCAACGCCCGACCTTGGAAAAATGATCCGCCAAAAAAAATCGAGAGCGCGATGTTTCGGCTCTCGATTTTTGATTCGTGATTTATTTTTAGCGATTGGTGGCGCGATCGCTCGAATCTCCGCGCAAAGCGCCTTCAGTTCGATTCCACGCCGCGCGCGTCGCTGACTTGGCCTTGTCCCATTCCAAACGCGATTTTCCGCGCAGCCGGCCGTAATCTTTTTGCAATTCAGGCTCCGCTTGCTCGTAGGTTTTTCCGCTATACCGGCCGTATCCTTCATAACCGGCGCGAAAAGCCGGCTGATAGTCTTCATAAGCGTAGCTGGATTCCGACCAGGGTTGATCTGAATAATTTTCACGCCAATAAGCATCTTCCCGCGTCGGATCAATAACTTCCGCAACGGCTTTTCCGCCGTAACCGCCCGCTACCGAGCCGACGACCGCGCCAATCGCCGCGCCAATCGGACCGCCCACCGCCGCGCCGATCACTGTTCCAGCAGTTCCCGCGCCCGCCGCACCGAGACCAGTTCCAACCGGATGAGCGCCAGGTTCTCCAGTAATCGGATCACGGTTAGCATCTGCATCAGGATTCCTTTTTTTAATTTCGTCCATAATAATTCCCTTCTTTTATCTTGTTGATGTTATTGGAAAAATAACCAAATCGTTTTTGATTAAGTTTTTTCCCTGTTTGAAGTTGAGAATAGTTCAGAAAAAAAAAGGGCGCGCCCTGAATTTTAAACCGTATTTTTCCTGAGCCATTGACGATTCAAACACTACTCCGATTTCTGATTTGATTTCGATAGCTGGCCACAACCCAATCGCTCAAAATTTTCTCTGGCGCCTCCACCGCGTCGCGGTCAATCATAAATTCCTGCCGGCCCGTGTTTTGCGAAATAAGTTTCAGGCCGAATTGAAACTCTTTAAACTTCATTGCGCACAAATCACGAACGGCCACGGATTTTTCGAGAGCCAATTGCACCAGCAGTTCCGCGGCGCTCTCCGTAAAACTGATTTTTATTTTATGCTCCTCCTGAAAACGCCTCGCAAAATCATGCACGAGCTGTCGAACCACATTCCTCTCTTCTTTTTCGTGTTCGCTCAGAAGTTGTTGTAGATCAGCCATCGGATGATTCACCAACTCGCGGGTGACGACAAACCGTTTCACTTGCGTGGAAGGAAGCTCAAATTTAAAATCGCGAAAAATGCGTTCGCAAACTGTCATCAATCCACGCGCGCCAGTCTGTTCGTCCGCCGCCAGTTCCGCGATGCGTTGCAAGCCATCGTCGCGAAACAAAACTTCAATTCCATAAGCCGCAAAAGTTTGTTCATACTGACGAATAATGCTGCCCTCGCTGGTTTTAAGAATCAGAAATAAATCCTCCTTGTCCAACGGCTGACAAACCACCCGCACTGGCAATCGGCCAATGAATTCAGGCTCAAAACCAAACTCGATAAAATCGCGCGTCTGCGTTTGATCCAGCGCGGCTTCCTCGGCAATCTGTTTTTGCAAACCGGACGCAAAACCAATCGTCGCTTCCCGCAAACGTTGCCTGACGATTTTTTGCAATCCATCAAACGCGCCGCTCACAATAAATAAAATATGTTTGGTGTTAATGTTGGCCGCTGATTTTTTACCGCGCTGCGTCAAATCCATCATCGCTTGAATTTGCCCGGCGATGTCCTGAGGCGAACGCGCGGCCACTTCGGTTTCTTCCATCAATTTGAGCAAATTGGTTTGCACCCCGCGCCCGCTGACATCGCGTCCGGCCTGAGCAGGAGCCGAAGCAATTTTATCAATTTCATCAATGTAAATAATTCCGTATTGGGCCCGCTCGATATCGCCCTCGGCGCGCCGCACCAGTTCGCGCACCAGATCTTCCACGTCGCCGCCCACGTAGCCGGTTTCCGAAAATTTTGTCGCGTCCGCCTTGACAAATGGAACGCCGATCAAATCGGCCGCGCTCCGAATCAGATAAGTTTTTCCGACGCCGGTCGGGCCAATCAGAATAATATTTTGTTTGGCATAATTGGGTTGATCCTTGCCTTCCATCGCCTGGCGCACGTAATGATAATGATCGCAGAGCGCCACGCTCAAAACTTTTTTGGCTTCCTCCTGTTTGATGACAAAGCGATCAAGATAGGATTTCACCTCACGCGGTTTTTTATTGAAAATAAATTCCGGTTTTTCTTTGGGCGAATCGGTGGAGTCCGGCGCGCCGGACGGTTCCGCGTTGGAAAAAATAACGGGATTGCCCTGAAAATGTTGTTTCATAAATTCCTGCAATTGCCGCTGGAATTCTTCAGGTGAAGGTGGAGGATTGAAAACTGCTTTTTTCATAAAAATTTACCGGCAAAGTTAATTCATTTCAGAAGCAGGTCAACGT
>JALYXC010000573.1 GCA_030947315.1 Verrucomicrobiota bacterium
GTTTCTTTGCGCGAGCTGGGATATTTTTATTCCTGAATTTATTAGCCACAGATAAACTCCGATCAACACGGATAAACTTTTACCACTTCAAATCAGTGTTTATCTATGTTCCTCTGTAAGCCAAAAATGATCCATAAAACCGCGATAATTCATCCCAGCGCCCAAATTGATTCAAGCGCGAGCATCGGACCGTTTGCGGTCATTGATGAAAATGTAGTGGTCGGCGCAGATTGCAAAATTGGGCCGCACGTTTATCTCACCGGAAAAACGACCATTGGAAAAAAGAATGTTTTTCATGCAGGCGCGATCATCGGCGATGCGCCGCAGGATCTAAAATATAAAAATGAACCAACCGGTCTGCGCATCGGCGACGACAATATTTTTCGTGAACATGTTACGGTGCATCGTTCCAATAAAGTGGAGGAAGAGACGCGCATTGGCGGCCAAAATTTTTTCATGGCCAACAGTCATGTCGGGCATAATTGTCAGATTGGAAATGAAAATATCATTGCCAATGGCGCGTTGCTGGGCGGGCACGTTTCAGTGGCGGATCGCGTTTTCATTTCGGGGAATTGTCTCGTTCACCAATTTACGCGCATCGGCACACTGGCGTTGATGCAGGGAGGCGCGGGCATCGGTAAAGATTTGCCGCCTTTCACGATTGCGCGCGGGGTCAATCACATTTGCGGATTGAATGTGATCGGAATGCGGCGCGCCGGTTTTAACGCGCAGGAACGGCTGGAATTAAAAAAAATTTATCACGCGCTTTTTCGCAGCGGGAAAAATCTGAAAACGGCTTTAGCCGAAGCGAATGAGAACTTCAGCAGCGCCGTCACGCGAATCCTTTTGGATTTTGTGGCCCAAAGCAAACGCGGCGTTTGTCTGGAAGAAGGCGTCGCTACTCAACTCGCGGATGAATCCGAATAAAAGAAATTGCGATGCAAAGGCGCGCCGTTTTTTTTTCAACGAATGATCCGCTGTTTTGTTTTGAACATATAAAAAAGGCAAACTACCCATCCAACAAAAAGCAGCACGGCGATCAAAGTGGCGATCACTTTCATGAGTCGCGCCTGCGCTTGGATTTTTTCCGTTTTCGCTTTCTCGGCTTCTTTGAATTTTGCAAAGGTCGCTTCGATAGCCTCGGGCAGCGCATTTTCTTCTTTAAGTTGAAAATAGAGCCATGTTTTCGCTTCGCCAAAATCGGCGGGGATGGTTTTTAAAACTTTTTCTGCGGGCGTAACAAATCCATTTTGTGGCCAGAATGGCGCGGTTTCCTGAGTCCAGAAACGGAACAGACCATGATTTTGCGCGACAACATTGAGTCGTTTCCAAAGAAGCGGACGCCAGCGATCGGCCTGACTGAAATCCGCAAAAGTTTCGCTGTGAATTTTTCCTTGTTGCTGGCTGATTTGCAGGCCGATGGCGCCGAGAATTCCGTCGGCGGATTCCACCAGTTGAAATTCGGTGAACCGTTTTTCCAATTCGTGAACAGGCAAATGCGCGGTGCGCCAAAGAATAATCAATGAGGGAACATCTTCAGTCGTCGCGCGGCGGATGCGATAATCAGTTTCATTCATTTCGCCTGGAATAAACTCCGTTCGCGCTCCCAAAATTATCTTTCCAGCACGCGATAGAATCGTTGTGGAAAATTAGTCGCGTCGGTATCCTGGAATTTTATCAGGCCATTGGTCAGCGAGAATCCATTGGTCAATTCAATCCATTGCACCAGATTCGAACTGGCCTGCACGCCAAAGTTCACGAGGTTATTGCTGCCGAGCAATCCGCCATCTGCATCACCGAATAAAAATTGGACCTGGCCGCCGTTAAAAATTTCCGGCGTGGCAATTTTTTGCGGAACTAAAACGCGCAAGGTCGCATTGCTGCTCGACAAAGTTTCAAAAGCATTTGTGACCACGACGGCATAAACGCCTGATTGAATTCTGGCCACGTTGGTCAAGGTCAGCAAAGCGTTGGTAGCATTGGTCATTTTGCTGGCATCTTTTTGCCATTGAAAACGGAACGGCGGCGTTCCATTAGCCGCGACGGAAAAAATCACGTTGGTTCCAGCGGTCACTGTTTGGCTGATTGGTTGCTGCGTAACGGAGAGCGGCGCGCGAAAAATATGGAGTTGCGTTCCCGACGCATACCCGAAAGAAGA
>JALYXC010000576.1 GCA_030947315.1 Verrucomicrobiota bacterium
AAGAAATCATCAATGCCCTTTCCAATGCGTGGCTCGATGGCGGCGCGTTGCGGACTTATCGTCACGCGCCCAACACCGGTTCTCGAAAATCGTGGGCGGCTGGCGATGCCACGGCGCGCGCTGTTCACCACGCCTTGCGTTCCATGAAAGGCGAAATGGGTTATCCTTCCGCGCTCTCTGAAAAAATCTGGGGTTTTTGCGATGTTCTTTTTCGCGGCCAACCCATTCGATTAGCGCGACCTTTTGGTTCTTACGTGATGGAACATGTGCTTTTTAAAATTTCTTTCCCGGCAGAATTTCACGCGCAAACCGCTGTGGAAGCCGCCATTAAATTACATCCGCAAATTTCTGAACGCCTTGAGGAAATCGAACAAATCGTTCTCACGACTCATCAATCAGCCCTGCGCATCATCAACAAAACCGGGCCGTTGCATAATCCCGCCGATCGCGATCATTGCCTGCAATACATGGTGGCGATTGGTTTAATTTTTGGCGAATTGACCGCGGATCATTACGAAGAAGCCACGGCTCAGGATTTGCGCGTGGATGCGTTGCGCGCAAAAATGGTCGTGCAGGAAGAAGCCCGCTACAGCCATGAATATTTGGCGCCCGACAAACGTTCCATTGCCAATGCGGTTCAGGTTTTTTTTAAAAATGGCAGCGCCACCGAAAAAGTTGAAGTGGAATATCCGCTGGGACATCGCCGCCGTCGCGCGGAAGGAATTCCATTTTTAATTCAGAAGTTTAAAAATAATTTGGAGACCTGTTTTTCCAGGGAACAATCCGAAAACATTTTTAAATTATTCGGGGATACGAAACAATTGGAAGCGATGCCCGTGAATGAATTTATGGAAACGATTTCGAGATGAACCACCAAGATCTGGCTTTGGAAAAACCCGTTCTGCTCTGATTAACACCGTGGCTTTAGCCCGGTGATGAATGAAATGAGCGGGAAAGAAGAGCCGTTTTAACGGCTTACAAATTTGTCTCGAGAATCAAAGCCGTTAAATCGGCTCCTCACCCTGGTGCCGATTAACACCCCGCTAAAGCAGGGTGTTAATGATAAATGGAAATCACTGGAAACGTTGAAGTTTTCCGCGAGGGCGCGGAAAAAAACGCCCGAAGCGGGCGTGCTCCCCAACTTTGGTGATTTTCTCTCTCATATGCGATTGCGTTTCCGATTTCCTGCCCCAACGGGGCGCATGAAAATAGCCCGGCGTTTTAACGCCGGGTAAGTAAAAAAATACCGCGAGTCCCGAAGGGACGGTTGAACGGCGTCCGTGGAGTAACGAAACGTGTAGCGGCGACGAGGGCGTCGCAGCCACGGCGGGTTCGCGGTTAACTCTAATTTTGCGAAAAAAAAAAGCCGTCAATTGCTGACGGCTTCGAAAAAAATAAGTTTCAATTTCTTAGGAACGGCGGCGGCGCATAAAGCTAACCAACATCCCTGCTCCACCGAGTAAGCCTAAAGCGATCGTGGAAGGCTCGGGCACCGGCGAAACAAAACCAGCAGAATCAATTTGTCCGGGAGCATTGGCATAATCTACGAATATGATTTGACCCAATTGTGCCGGAGTCAAACCGGTTGCATCAGTGCCGAAACGAAGTGCGTCCACTCCAGCAGTCCAATTTGTAACATTCAAATTAGAACCCCATGGCAGAGCGGAGCTATTGGCAAAAGATATACTCGCCGAGCCAGTTCCGAAATCGAGCGCCGTGGGATTATTAGTTAAACTCAGTGTCCCGAGTGATTGAGCAAAACTTCCGAGTTGAATCGTTCCTCCACCTGCGGTCATTGGGCCGCTGCCGAATGCGCCTGCTTTTGCGGCAACAATTGTGCCGGCTTCCAGAGTGGTTCCTCCGCTATAAGTGTTTGGCGCATTACCCCCCAAGGTAAGAGTGCCGGTTCCTGATTTATTAAGCCCACCCGTTCCAACGATATTGCCTTTCGGCGCGCCGGGAATTCCGATCGTAATATTGAAGGGGCCGGTATTGGTCAACGTGCCGCCATTATTATCAATCGTATAAGAACTGCCGGCTACGTTAGTCACATTATTACCAGTAAAAACAATATCTCCGGCAGCCGCATTAAATACCTGGCCCGCACCCGCCCCTGCAATGCCCGATGATGAAAACATCTTGAATGCAACGTTAAAAGTTTGGGTGCTGTCATCGTTATTCAAAACACCATTAGCAGGTCCGCCAGCCCGCGATTGGAAACCGGGTGAATTATTAGCACTGCTTCCCAAAGTAAAACCGGATCCACCTGGAAAAGAATCAAATTGAATTCCCACCGTATTTCGAGCCGTAGTCCCTACAATATCAATCGTGTGTTGAATCGTGGCGCTGTCCGCAAAAATTTCCAATTGCGGCCCGGTGCTCGGCAGGCCGTTATTCCAGTTGGCCAAAGTAGTCCATGTCGAACTGCTGGTGCT
>JALYXC010000280.1 GCA_030947315.1 Verrucomicrobiota bacterium
TTCCAGACCGGCGCGGCGATAATCGCGCATGGTTTCTTTCCACAATTTTTCTTCTTCACCGCTCAGTTTGGGCTGCGTCGCGGCGAACGCTTTGACCGCGGCATAAACATCTTCCCGATAATCGAGGCCGACCGACCATTCTTCAAAAACTTTTATGGCATCTGTCGCGGAGGCGCGCAAAGCCGCGTTGGTGCTGGTTTCTTTAGTGAGCGAAAGTTTGTTGGCCGTCAGGCTCGCGAAATAAGAGACATCGTCCAAAGCCTTGATAGTATTGGCGAAATTGACGGCGTTGGAATCGCGCTGACCGATCTCATCCAACGCGGCGTTAGCGGTGGCAATAACATTGGTGAGAGAACTTTTAATTATATCCGGCGTGGTCGGAAGTTCTGGCACGCTCAAAACCGAATTAAATTGAGTGGCTTTGGCCTGAAAATCTTGCAGGGTTTTGGGAGCGTCTGATTTGGTGTTCACGGTTTTGGAATTCATTTTTGAAGAAGAATGGCAGCCCGCGAAAAAAACAATTACCACGAGCGCCGCGATTAAGTTTAAACTTTTTTTCATAATCCGATGTAACAAGTTCACGCATGATAATTGAATTCATGAAACAGGCAACTGCGCGATTGGCTGATGAATTAAAAGAGAAACCACTAGGGCACTAGTCACGAAGCGATCACTTTGAATTTTTAGACTTTGTGCTTGGGGTCTTCGTGGTTAAAAAAATCTGATGCAGTAAAGAATTTTACCAAATGTCGTTGCTCGAAATTAAAAATCTTAAACTGCAATTTGGCGCGGGCGAAAATGCGGCGCGCGTCGTGGACGGCGTTTCTTTTTCGATCAACACGGGCGAAACCGTTTGCCTCGTCGGCGAAAGCGGTTGCGGCAAAAGTGTCACCGCGCTTTCCATCGCCAAACTGGTGCCGACACCGCCAGCGCATTGTGTCGGCGGAGAAATTTTACTGAATGGCCGCGACGTTTTAAAAATGTCGAAAAAAGAATTGCGTGAAATTCGCGGCGGCGTGGTGAGTTATGTTTTTCAAGAACCGGGCGCCTCACTTAATCCTGTTTTTCGCGTCGGCCAGCAAATTAAAGAATCGCTGCAATTGCATCGCCCGAATTTTGCGACGAATGCGGAAGTGATTCGTTTGTTGAAACTGGTTGGAATTCCCGCGCCGGAATCGCGCTTGAAAAATTATCCTCACGAAATGTCCGGCGGAATGCAGCAGCGAATCATGATTGCCATGGCGCTGGCGTCCGAGCCGAAACTTTTAATTGCTGACGAGCCGACGACCGCGCTGGACGTGACAATTCAAGCGCAGATTTTGGATTTGTTGCGCGATTTAAAACAGCGGCTTGGCATGAGTATTTTGCTTATCACGCACAATCTGGGAATCGTCGGCGACATCGCGCACAAAGTCGCGGTGATGTACGCGGGACAAATCGTGGAGTTGTCGCCGGCGCTCGATTTGTTGCGTCGCCCGCTGCATCCGTACACCAAAGCGTTGATGGGTTCCGTGCCGAACTTGGGCGGCGACGCCAAACGTTTGACGGCAATTCGCGGAAGTGTTCCGACCGCCGCAACCATGCCCAGTGGTTGCCGGTTTTATCCGCGTTGTCCGAGTGCGCGACCGGAATGCGCGACGATGATGCCGGAATTAATTGAAGTGGAGCAGGGGAGATGGGTGAGGTGTTTGTATGTGAAAGAATTTGAACCGCAAAGACGCTGAGATAAAATGAGATTTGCAATATTCTCTGAAGTGCACAGAAATTTAGCCGCTCATTTGGATTCCGGTCGAGCTACAAAAAAATTAAGATGACGTTATGAAAATCACGACGAGCTTCAATGCAACAAACTATTTTCATTGCGCCGGGCGCGGTGTTTCGTTTTCCTTCAGCATTTCCAAATAGCCTTCCATTTGTTTGACAAACGCAGGATCACCGCCGGACATTTGTCTAACGCGTTCGAGACCTTCATTTCTTCCGAGCAGAATGAGTTGGCTGGCCATCACGCGTTTGGTGT
>JALYXC010000609.1 GCA_030947315.1 Verrucomicrobiota bacterium
TCAATCGTAACAGCGAACCGGCCTTCTTCCTGCAGGACTTCCCGCAGCAATTCTTCCACCACTTCGACCGTTAATTTTTTGCCGGTTAATGTCGCGAAAGAAGCCACGCGAATCATCGCCCCTTCGAGCCGTCGAATATTGGCGCGAATGCGGGTGGCCAGAAAATTCATAATATCGTCCGGCAATTCCACTCCCATGGAGTGTGCTTTTTTGCGGAGAATCGCCACCCGCGTTTCCACATCCGGCGGCTGCAAATCAGTAACGAGTCCCCATTCGAGCCTCGAAATGAGGCGATGCTCAAGGTTTTGCAGTTCATTAGCGGGACGATCGCATGTCAAGACGATTTGTTTGTGCGCTTCGTGCAACGCGTTAAAAGTGTGAAAAAATTCCTCCTGCATCCGTTCTTTGCCGGCCAGAAATTGAATGTCATCAATTAAAAGCACATCAGTCTGCCGATATTTTTTGCGAAATTTTACCAGCCCGCTGTTTTGCAGCGCTTCAATAAATTCGTTGGTGAATTTTTCCGTGGAAACATACGCCACGCGCGCTCCTTTTTTGTGCAGCGTCACGTGCTGGCCGATGGCATGGAGCAAATGCGTTTTTCCCAGACCAACTCCGCCATAAAGAAAAAGCGGGTTGTAAGATTTGCCCGGCGCCTGCGCCACCGCAAAAGCCGCGCCATGAGCAAAAGTGTTGTTGCTGCCCACGACAAAAGAATCAAACGTATTTTTAGGATTTAAAATCAATTCACGATTTACGGAATGATTGCGTTCGTTGGTTTCGGCTGGAATTTTGGTTTTTTTATTTTCGATCGGCGCGACTTTGGATTCCGGGGAAAGAGTTCCCACGCGAAAATTGACCTTCAACTCCTGGCCGGAAGCGTGCATGAGAATCTGTTGGAGCAATTCCGAATAATTATCTTTGAGCCAGACCTCGCAAAAATCGTTGGCGACTTCGAGCGTGAAAATATTTTTATCAAGAGTGGCGGCGCGAATCGGCAGAAACCATAATTTATAAATATCCGGATTAAGCATGGTGCGCAGGGTTTGTTGCGCTGTTTCCCAAATTTTTTCCACAGAGGGTTGCATTATGTTTTACTTTTATTTTGCCGCTTTATTCACCGTGTCGGGCTGTTCCCGAGGAAAGGGTCTGATGACCCGCTATTTCATTGTCGTCCCATTCATCGTGGTCTGTTTTCAAAACGTTTGGTCAAGTCAAAGTTTTTTCGAATACTCCAATCAAATGTAAGTCATTTATGTGCAATGACTTAAGCAAATTTAAAACGCAGCGAATTTGCTTGTTTTCCAATTCCCGAAAAACCGCCTTGCCTAGCCGATCAACGCGCCTTTTTCTATGAAATGTTCCGCGTTCTGACGAGGAGAACATATTAACTCTTATTCGCGAGTTATTCACCATGCATTAAACCCTTTAAATGCGGGCATTTTCTGACGATGTAATAAGAAAAATTGGGACTCCTGAAATAGTCCGCCCCAAGCCCCTGGAATATTTTTCATTGTTATTTTTTCGACTCCATATCAAACCGCTTGCTCGCCGGTTTCAGCCGTCCGAATGCGGATGGCGTTTTCGATGGAACTCACAAACACTTTTCCATCGCCAATCTTTCCTGTCTTGGCCGCTTTGATAATGGCAGCGACCGCGGTCGAAATAAGACTGTCGCGGAGCACAACTTCAATCTTTATTTTCGGCAAAAAATCCACGGTATATTCGCTGCCGCGATAAATTTCCGTGTGCCCTTTTTGGCGGCCAAAACCTTTGACCTCAGTGATAGTCATTCCTTCGACGCCGATTTCCGCGAGCGCTCCTTTGACTTCTTCGAGTTTGAAAGGTTTTATGATGGCCTCAATTTTTTTCATAGGCGATTTAGTTTGCGAATAGTAAGCCGCCCGCGCGAAGTGTAAATAGGGGAACTGAATTTTTTTTAAATCTTTTTGAACAGAAATGAGAATTCTCCGGTCTCTTAATGGAAATCAGCCGGTTCAGAGCAGGAAAGAAAACCTAAAAAAAAATTGATAAAACAGCTTGACGAGGGATAGAACTGGTGATTAAGTGGTGATAGATTACGTATAAATTTCGGGCAAAAATAAAATTGTTCTTTAATTGCCCACCCGTTTTCGATGGTTGTTTCGTACAGACAGCCGTTGAATATTCCACGTAATCCTACAATTGTACTAAATTCGAACATTCCCCGGGCTTCTGGGTCACCCTCTGACCAATTAGCCCGGTTTTTTTTTCTTTTTAAAATGGGCTTGGTTTTTCAGGGTTCGCGACACACGACTTCACTTTCAAATTTCAATTTGCAATGCTTCATTAAGTTTCCTAGCATCGTCCGCTCGCCGGGGTGCGAACTCCGTAAAATTTCGGGGCGTCTTGGCGAATTAACCGACGAAAGGTTTGCTTGTGAATGTGACCGTAGAAAATTTAGCCCCGTGCAAAAAACTAATGCGCGTTGAAGTCGAAACTCCAAAAGTCGAGGATGCTTTTGAGGAGATGACAAAAAGTTTTCAACGACAGGTCGCGTTGCCCGGTTTTCGACCCGGCAAAGCCCCTCGTGAAATGGTCGTAAAAAAATATGCCCACGATATCAAAAACGAAGTCAAAAAAAAATTAATCCCAGACTTTTATCGCCAGGCCCTCACTGAACAAAAGTTGGAAGTCATTGGATACCCTGATATTGAAGAAATTCAATTTGAACAGGGACAGCCGCTTCAGTTTGCCGCCACGATTGAAACCGCGCCGGAATTTGAATTGCCCGAATATAAAGGGGTGGCGGCCAAACGCGAAAATGGCGCTGTCACTGAGCAGGACATTGAAAAAGCCATTCAAGTTTTGCGCGAACAACAGACCAATTTTGAAACGGTCGAACGCGAACTTCACCCTGGCGATGTCGCGGTCGTCAATTATACGGGCCAATGCGACAATAAACTGATTACGGAAACGGCTCCCACCGCCAAAGGGTTGACCGAACAAAAAAACTTTTGGATCAACATGGACCCATCTTCATTCATTCCGGGATTTGCCGACCAACTCTTGGGCGCCAAAGCCGGTGAGAAACGAACTGTGACCGTGGATTTTCCCGCCGATTTTGTCACGCCGCAATTAGCCAATAAAAAGGGAATTTACGAAGTGGAACTCGTCGAGGTTAAACAGAAAATTTTGCCCGAATTAAATGATACCTTTGCCAAATCCTACGAGGCGGACACGATGGAAAAACTGCGGGAAGCGGTTCGTCAGGATTTGCAAAAAGAACTCGACGAAAAACGGAATCGAAATATTCGCGCGGCGGTGACCCAAACCATCCTGGACAAAATTCAGTGCGAACTGCCTGAATCGCCCGTGCTCCAGGAAACGCGCAATATTGTTTATAGCATTGTGGAGGAGAATCAAAAGCGCGGCATTTCCAAGGAACTGATTGACGCCCAAAAAGACCAGATTTTTGCTTCGGCCAATTTGACTGCCAAGGAACGGGTTAAAGCCGCGTTTCTCTTCCAAAAAATTGCGCAAAAAGAAGGAATTAAAGTTGACCAAAAAGAAATGACCCAGCGCGTCGAGCAGCTAGCCGCACAATATCAAACCACGCCGGAAAAGCTCGTCAAAGAAATCCAAAGTAAAAATGGGTTCCACCAAATTTACGAGCAATTGATGAACGAAAAAGTCATTGATTGGCTGGTGCAAAACGCAAAAATCGAAGACGTCCCCAGCAAACCAGCGTAATCGCTCACGGCAAACTCCATTCTTTCCGCAAGCGTTGATATTCTGTTTCAAACAATGCGCTAAAACCGGCTCTTATCAATCACTTGCTGCCTTCGCCAGACAGAATTTTCCCGGTTGAACAATTCAAAAAATTATTTCATACGTGTAGGTAATATGAGGTTGCATATCACTACGGATTATTGAATATTACCTCATCCTGAAAAAGAATTTGAATGAAAACATAACGCTGACACTGCAGAAATACTTCTGATTTGCGCTTCTGACACGTGACACTACTTATTATGAGACTAAAAATTTCGGCGGCTCTCGCAACGCTCGGCTTTTTTTTCGGCGGCGAAAATTTCTCTTCATCTCAGGCTCAACCGGTTCGCGGCTGGCTTTCCTGGCGCGGACCGCAACAAAATGGTTCGTCGCTCGAAAAAAATTTGCCGGAAAAAATAGACGCAAAAAATCCGCTCTGGGTCGCTGATTTTCCCGGTCAATCAACGCCCGTCATCGCGAATGGAAAAGTTTACATTATGGGATATTTCGGTGACGGCGCAGATTTGCAGGAAGGGGTCGGTTGTTTCGATGCTGAAACCGGGAAGAAAATCTGGCAAAAAACTTACAACGATTTTTTAAGCGACACGATTTATCTACGCTACGCCACGTCGAGTCCCACGATTGATTCCGAAACCGGAAATGTTTACATGCAGGGAACGCAAGGAATTCTCGCCGCCTTCACCGCTGATGGAAAACTGCTCTGGCAACATTCGCTCATGGAAGAATTTGGCCGCCTCACTTTTCCGAACAGCCGCACGGCGTCGCCGGCGATTGATGGCGATCTTGTCATCACTCGCGGCATCACCGCGAACTGGGGCGCAAACGGTCCCGCCGGAGATCGTTTTTATGCCTTCGATAAAAAAACGGGCGAACTCGTTTGGTCTTCAAGTCCCGGTGATCGTCCGAAGGATAATTCTTTTTCGCATCCGTATTTAACTTTTCTAGGTGGCAAACGCGTTTTCTTTTCGGCGACGGGCGACGGCAGCGTCGTTGGCGTCAACGCCCGCACCGGCGATCCGCTTTGGCGCATTCCGATTTTTAAGGCGGGAATAAATGCGACACTTCTCGTGCATAATAATGACAAAATTATTGCGATTTATGG
>JALYXC010000620.1 GCA_030947315.1 Verrucomicrobiota bacterium
CACGAACCCCGCGTGGCGCTCGCTGTTTTTTACGAATTATTCGCGCCGTTTCTCAGCTCAAAAAAATTGACGATTCTGCTGGAGCACAAAGTTGTTTCGGCAGAAATGAATGGAAATAAAGTTCGCGCTTTGAGCGTTCGCAATCTACGCAGCGGAAATGAAATCGCGCTGGAAGCGCCTTATTTTATTGACGCAACGGAGCTGGGCGATTTGCTTCCATTGACCAGAACAGAATTTGTTACCGGCGCAGAATCACAAAAAGAAACCGGCGAATTGCACGCGCCGGAAAAAGCCAATCCGCAAAATCAGCAGGCTTTCACAGTTTGTTTCGCCATGGATTTTTTGTCGGGAGAAAATCACCTCATCGAAAAACCGCGTGAATATAATTTTTGGCGCGATTACGTTCCGCAACTGCAACCAAAATGGCCCGGCAAACTTTTTGATTTCACTTACAGCAATCCGCAAAATTTGCAGCCCCGTAAAATGGTTTTTGATCCTGAAAAAGAAGCGCAGGGAAATGGGTCGGGTCTTTGGAAATATCGCCGCATTGCGAACAAAACAAATTTCAAAAATGATTTTTATCGCGGCGACATCAGTATCGTCAACTGGCCGCAAAATGATTACTTGCTCGGCCCGTTGATCGGCGTGAGTGAAAAAGAAGCGGCCCCAAATATCAAGCGCGCCGGACAACTCAGTTTGTCTTTTTTTTATTGGCTGCAAACGGAAGCGCCGCGCACGAATGGCAAAACGGGTTTTCCCGAACTGCGTTTGCGCGGCGACATTTTAGGAACAGAAGATGCCCTGGCAAAATATCCTTACATTCGCGAGGCGCGGCGGATTAAAGCAATGTTCACCGTGCTCGAACAACATGTTGGCCAAGAGGCGCGAACAAAATTCACGGGAAAAGAGGAAGCCGACGTGGTTGCGGAAAATTTTTACGATTCGGTCGGCGTGGGCAGTTATAATATTGATCTCCATCCGAGCACGAGCGGCGATAATTACATTGATGTGCCCTCGCTGCCGTTTCAAATTCCGCTCGGCGCACTGCTGCCGCAACGCATGGAAAATTTAATCCCCGCCGCAAAAAACATCGGCACCACTCACATCACCAACGGCTGTTATCGCTTGCATCCGGTGGAATGGAATATTGGCGAATCGGCAGGACATTTAATCGCGTTCGCTTTTCAAAAAAAAGTTTTGCCGCGAGAGGTTCGCGAGAAAAAAAATCTGCTGGCCGAGTTCCAAAATCGTTTGCGCGACAGCGGGGTAGAAACTCATTGGCCCAAAGGCCAGTTTTAAATCAACTTTGACGAGTGACGAATTTATTAAATCCAGGGTTGACACTCATTTCAAACTTTGGTTTTATACACACCCCTTTGATGGGAAAAATTTATGTATGCTGTAATGCAAACCGGCGGAAAACAATATCGTGTCGTCGCCGGAGACACTTTGGAAATCGAACGTTTAAATGTTGAGGCCGGAAAGTCTTTCACGTTTGACCAGATTTTAATCACCAGTAACGATGGAAAAATCGCCATTGGCGGGCCGAATGTGGGCGGCGCGACGGTCATCGCCGATGTGGTGAAACATATTCGCGGTGAAAAAAAAGTGGCGTTCAAAATGAGACGCCGCAAAGGCTACCACCGCAAAGTGGGGCATCGTCAGGAATTGACGGTCGTTAAAATTACAGACATCAAATTATAATTTTATGGCGCACAAAAAAGGACAAGGCAGCGTTCGTAACGGACGCGATAGTCGCAGCAAACGTCTCGGCGTAAAACAATTTGGCGGCCAAACCGTCGTCGCCGGGAATATTATTATTCGTCAACGCGGCTCGAAATTTGTCGCTGGTAAAAACGTTGGAACGGGTCGCGATTGGACTTTATTCGCGCTGACCGATGGCAAAGTGGCTTTCGACAAAGGCAGCAAACGCGTGAATGTTATTGCGGAGGCAGCGGTTGCCGCGAGCAATTAACTTCGGTTAAAATCATTTTCACGGCGAGGTTATCAGCCTCGCCTTTTTTGTTTTAAACGAAGACAGAATTTCCTAAATTGGGCAGAATTTCAGCCTGCAAACTTTAAATCATGTTTGTTGATCAAATTAAAATTTACGCGCGCGCCGGTCACGGCGGAAAAGGAGCCGTCGCGTTTCATCGCGAAGCTTACATTCCAAAAGGCGGGCCGAGCGGCGGAAATGGCGGACGCGGCGGCAGTGTTATTCTCGTCGCGGATCATGATTTAAATAATTTGATCGAACAGTTTTATAATCCCCGGCGCATCGCAGAATGTGGCGAAGGCGGCAAAGGCAAAGGAATGGACGGACATGCTGGCGCGGATTTAATCATCAAAGTTCCTTGCGGCACCATGGTCTGGAAATTGCCTTCCAAACCTCCCGAAATTGAACAGCTCGAAGAAGACGAAGACGACGAGGACGATGAAGAAAAAAAACCGATGATGCTGAGCACCAGCAAGCGCGAAGTGATTCGTCATTCCGGTTCCGAGCGTGCGATGGAAATTAATTTGGAACACGACGACGCTCCGGAAAAAATTAATCCAAACGCGATGCAGGAAGGCGATGAACTGATCGCAGATTTAACGACGCACGGCCAGCAATTTGTTCTTTGCAAAGGCGGACGCGGCGGTTTGGGAAACAGAAATTTTGCGACGGCTGCGCGTCAAACTCCGCGTTTCGCGCAACCGGGCGAACCGGGCGAAGAAGGTGAATATCGTTTGGAATTGCGACTCATTGCCGAGGTCGGGATTGTTGGTTATCCAAACGCAGGCAAATCCACTTTGCTCACGGCGATTTCCAAGGCGCGCCCGAAGATTGCCGCGTATCCTTTTACCACGCTTCATCCGCAAATCGGCATTGTGGAATATCCTGATTTTTTTCGGCTCACCGTTTGCGATGTCCCCGGGTTGATCGAAGGCGCTCACAATAACGTCGGCCTTGGCCATAAATTTTTACGTCACATCAAGCGCTGCAAAATTTTGGTAGTCCTCATTGATATGGCGGGAACGGATGCGCGCGAACCGTGGGATGATTACAAAAAACTGCTGAAAGAATTGGAGCTTTACGATTCAACTTTCCTGGAAAAACAACAATTGGTTGTCGCCAATAAAATTGATGAGCCGGTCGCCGAAGAAAATTTAAAAAAATTCAAAAAGAAATTTCGCAAAGTTTCGGTGTTGCCGATTTCAGCGGCGTATGACGAAGGTATGGAAAAATTTCGCACTATGATCCGCGAGGCGGTCGAAAATCCAGTTGCGGAGGAATAGAAAATTAGTAAGATTTGGATATGAGTAAGGCGACAATTACAAGTAAGGGACAAATAACAATTCCTTTGGCCATTCGTAATGCCTTGAATTTACAAGAGCGCGACCGGCTTGAATTTCGCATCGAAGGCAATGCCATTTTGGCGGACCCAATCCGAAATAACCTGATGAATCTTTGTGGAGTTGTTGCGTCCTCAAAAAAACCTGCCACCAAGCAGGAGATGCGGGCCGTGGCGCAGCACGCTTTCGCCTTGCGACGCGGAAAAAAAAGTAAATCGTGACTGGCAATTATCAATTGCTCGATGCGAACGTTTTGATTCGTTTTTTGGCGAACGACCACCCGCAACAATCGCCCAAAGCGCGGCAACTTTTCGCGCGAGCGGCGGCGGGGGAAGCTTTTCTCTGGCTTTCCGACGTTTGCATTGCGGAAGTGGTTTGGACGCTGACTTCATTTTATGAAGCGGAGCGAAAACAGATCGCGGAATGGCTGAAGACAGTTGTGCAAAATCCTGGCATCGAATTGGAAGATGAAGAATTGATGCTCGTCGCCCTGGAAAATTACAGCCGGATGAATGTTGATTTTATTGATGCTTATCACGCCGCCGTGGCCGCTGCCCGCAAGTGGCCGATCGCTTCATTTGATCGCGACTTCGATAAATTTAAAAATATTTCACGTAAAGAACCTTCTTAAAACTTATGCTCAAAGCTGGAATTGTCGGTTTGCCCAACGTCGGAAAATCAACCCTGTTCAACGC
>JALYXC010000063.1 GCA_030947315.1 Verrucomicrobiota bacterium
GGCGGACTCATCGTGGCCGATAAAGTGCAGCTTTGAATAAAAACACCCTTGGCGCTGGACGGTTTGGATTTTGACACGGCGTGAATTACCGCGCGGGCATTTTCTTCAATCTGTTCGGGCTTAAAATTGGCTTTGCCCACCGGAACATGCACATTGCCGGCTTTGTCAATTTTGAATTCGACCCGGCCTGCTTTGACTTCTTTGACGGCGCGGGCGGTGTCTTCGGTAACGGTGCCGGTTTTTGGATTGGGCATCAAACCGCGCGGGCCGAGAACCTTTCCGAGTTTGCGGACTTCAATCATCGCTTCGGGCGTGGCAATCGCCACATCAAAATCGTTCCAGCCTTCGATGCATTTTTTTATTAAATCTTCATAGCCGACAAATTCTGCGCCCGCCGCTTTGGCCGCGTCGGCGGCATTTCCAGGTCGCGCAAAAACCAGTACTTTGACGGTTTTGCCGCTGCCGTGGGGAAGGGGAACTGTGCCGCGAACCATTTGGTCGGATTGTTTGGCGTCCACGCCAAGTTTGAAAGCCACTTCAATGGTCTCGTTAAATTTGGCTTTGGGAAATTTGTGAAGAACTTCAACGGCCGATTTCAGCGGATAGAATTTTTTGGCGTCCACATGTTCGAGCGCTTTGGTGTATCGTTTACTTGGTTTTTTTGCCATTTGTTTTTTTGCGGTGCAAACGAGTTTTGAGGCTCTCCCGCGATTTATTTTTTATTTACGACTAAAGACCCAAAGACCCGAAGAATTGAGAATTGAATTTTTTTCGTTTCATCGTTGTGCTTTGTGTTTTTGTGGTGATTTTTTTATCCGATAACATCAATGCCCATGCTGCGGGCGGTTCCGGCGATGAGCCGAAAAGCGGATTCTTCATTGGTCGCATTAAGGTCTTTCATTTTAAGTTTAACAATGTCGAGGACTTGTTTGCGGGTGACTTTGCCAACCTTATCTTTGTTCGGCACTTTGGAGCCGGAAGCAATTCCTGCCGCTTTTTTCAGCAGAATGGATGCGGGCGGCGATTTGGTAATGAAGGTAAAAGATTTGTCTTGATAAACCGTGATGACCACGGGAATGACCATGCCGGCCTGGTCTTTAGTGGTGGCGTTAAATTCTTTGCAGAAAGCCATGATGTTCACGCCTTGCTGGCCGAGCGCGGGCCCGACCGGCGGCGCAGGGTTGGCCTGGCCGGCGGGAATCTGCAATTTGATTTGTCCAGTAACTTTTTTTGCCATAAAAATTTGTAAAACGTGAAACGTAAAGCGTGAAAACTAATGTGCTCGTTCACGTTTCACGCTTCTCTCTAAGCTTTCTCCACCTGCCAATACTCCAGTTCTACTGGCGTGTTACGGCCGAAAATATTCACGGTCACTTTTAATTTGCCGCGTTCCGGCTCGATTTCTTCAATCACACCGCTGAAATTCAGGAAGGGGCCGTCGTTGATTTTAACGGTTTCGCCCACTTCAAAATTGACCTTCGGTTTTTCGGTGTCTTCCGATTCGGAAATTTGCGCTTTAATCGTCGCCATTTCTTCGGGCGTCACGGAGATCGGGCGTTCTCCGCCCACAAAACCAATTTTGCCTGGTGTATCTTGAATGAAATACCAGGGTTTTTCCAAAATTCGCCTGTTTTCATCCAACAATGCTATATCAATATAAACATAGCCAGGATGCAGTTTCCGCGAGGTCACGGTTTTTTTTCCAGCGCGAACATCCACGACTTTTTCAATCGGCACCAAAACTTCTTTGATGTATTCGCCCATTTCTTCGGTTTTGAGACGCTTTTCGATATTCTCTTTAACCTTTTGTTCCTGGCCCGACAAAGTATGAATGACAAACCACTCGCTTTTCATGATAAATTTTTACGACACAATCAGCCGAACGAGCGATGCAATCACAAAGTCAATCGTGACGGTAAAGGCGCCCAACAAGGCAATAGCCACCATAACGACTTTGGTGGAACTCCAGAGTTCTCCCCAGGTTGGCCAAGTGCATTTGCGTAATTCTTCTCTTGTTTGATCGACGTAGGCAGAAATTTTCAGAAAAGCACCCTTGCGCCATAACAGTGAGAACACCGCAATGCCAATGGCGATTCCAATTAATAAGGGCAATAATTCTTTCATGATCTCAAATATTTATGGCGGAGAGGGAGGGATTCGAACCCCCGTTGGCTTTTACACCAAAGCGGTTTTCAAGACCGCCGCGATAGACCACTCTGCCACCTCTCCCGCACACCAATTTTTTGGCACGGCGGGAGGGACTTGAACCCCCAACCAACGGTTTTGGAGACCGCTACTCTACCAATTGAGCTACCGCCGTACGCTGTTGAGTGATTTCCGCCACTTTCCACAGACCCAAAGGAGCGGGCGATTTTTTTCCCCACCCTTTAATTTTTTTTTAAAATTAAGCAAGCACTTCACTCACGCGGCCTGCGCCAATAGTGCGGCCCCCTTCGCGAATCGCAAAGCGCTGGCCTTTTTCCATCGCGACTGGTGCGATGAGTTCAATATCCACCGAGACATTATCGCCTGGCATTACCATTTCCACACCGGCTGGCAACGTGCAACTACCCGTGACGTCACTCGTGCGGAAATAAAATTGCGGCCGATATTTATTGAAAAATGGTGTATGCCGTCCGCCCTCATCTTTTGATAATACATAGACTTCAGCTTTAAATTTGGCGTGTGGTTTGATGGAGCCGGGTTTGGCCAAGACCATGCCGCGTTCGACTTCTTCTTTTTTGGTGCCGCGCAAAAGGACGCCAACATTGTCCCCCGCGGAAGCTTTATCGAGCAATTTGCGAAACATTTCTATATCGGTGGCGGTTGTTTTGCGAGTGTCTTTCAAGCCGACGATCTCGACCTCGGACATTTTATTTAGTTCGCCGCGTTCCACTCGTCCGGTCACCACAGTGCCGCGACCTTCAATATTGAACACGTCTTCGATGCACATTAAAAATGGCTTGTCAATTTCGCGGGTGGGCAGCGGAATATTTTTATCTACGGCGTCGAGCAATTCCTGAATAGCTTTTTCTCCTTCGGGTTTGTCGGCCATCGCCGCAGTCGCGCTGCCGCGAATAATCGCCGCAGTATCACCGGGGAATTGATATTTGGTCAGCAAATCGCGAATTTCCATTTCCACCAAATCCAGCAATTCCGGATCGTCCACCAGATCCACTTTATTCAAGAAAACGACGATGGCCGGGACACCGACCTGACGCGCTAAAAGAATGTGCTCGCGTGTTTGCGGCATGGGACCGTCCGCAGCGCTGACCACGAGAATCGCTCCGTCCATTTGCGCGGCGCCTGTAATCATGTTTTTGACATAATCCGCGTGGCCCGGACAATCTACGTGAGCGTAATGGCGCAGGGGACTTTCGTACTCGACGTGCGACACGGCAATCGTCACGGTTTTAGTTTCGTCGCGAACCGTGCCGCCTTTAGTAATGTCCGCGTAGGAAATTGCCGGGGCCAGCCCTTTGCGATTTTGTGTCGCAACAATGGCGGCGGTCAGAGTAGATTTGCCGTGGTCAACGTGACCAATCGTGCCGACGTTGACGTGGGGTTTCGTGCGTTGAAAATTTTCTTTTGCCATGCGATCTGCTTTCCTTTTTGTTTATGTTTCTGTTTAATTGCCGACTAAATTAACACTCAAAAATTTTGGAGCCCATAATCAGGATCGAACTGATGACCTCGTCCTTACCAAGGACGTGCTCTGCCAGCTGAGCTATATGGGCAAAAGCCAAATCTTTTCGTTTTCCTGACCTGTAAAAAACGACAAAAAACCAATCACCCAATCTTTTTTGTTTTAAAAAAGTTTGAGGGCTTGATGATTTTTATTGCTTCACGGCCCGACGACTGCTGTGAAAATAGGAAATTTTCCGGGTCCTGTCAAATAGTTTTTTTAAAATAAATTTTCGCTCGGCCATTCTGGTTTTCCAAGGATCAGCCTAGGTTTTCGCTTTGCGCCCATTGAATAGCATGATGCACCAGTTCAGTGGCATTTTTTAAATTTAATTTTTCTTTGATGTGAGCGCGGTGTGATTCAATTGTTTTGACGCTTAAATGAAGTTTTTCAGCAATGGGCCGAGTGCCATGTCCTTGTCCAATTAAATTAAAAACTTCCAGTTCGCGATCACTTAATTCTTCCACGGGCGAACCATTGAGTGAAGTGCGCCCGCCCACCAGACGATTCAACATTTTGGCGCCAAGTTCTTCGCTTAAATAAACTTCTCCTTTCAGAACGCGGCGCAGCGCGATCAAAACGCGCTCGGTAGCTTCTTGTTTCATAATGTAACCGGCCGCCCCGGCGCGCAGAGCGCGTTGCGCATAGACCGATTCGTCATGCATGGAAAGAATCAGGATGATCAATTTTGGATAACGAATTTTTATATTTTTAAGCAACTCAATCCCACTGGCGCCTTTCAAGGAAATATCCAGAATGACAATATCCGGCCTGGTCGTCGCGATCATCTCCAAAGCCCGGTGTTGATTTTCCGCTTCGCCACAAATCTGCAAATCTTTTTCCTGATTGATCAGTTGGGCGATTCCTTGGCGCAAGAGCGGATGGTCGTCCACCAACAAAATCCGAGTCGGACTTTTTTGAGTGGGAAGGGTCGCCGCTTTTGGTTTGATTGCTTTTGGCGAAGGGCTGGTTGTCTTCATAAAAGTTTCCATCTGTTTGAGTCTAAACTTTCCTTAATGAAAAAGTAAAGGGAAACATTTAGCAAGATGTTTATTTGTTTGAGAAAGCGAAAAAAAGCAAATTCAGTTGTCAAAAAATGGGTTTGCGGAAATTTTTGTTTTCCATTTTAAAATAGTCACTGTTGGCGCAGTTGGATGGCGCGTCGGACCAATTCGGTGGAAGTTTTTACGTTAAGTTTTTCTTTAATATGGGAACGATGCGATTCAATAGTTTTCACGCTCAAATTTAATTGGTCGGCGATCTGGCGAGTTCCGCGTCCCTGTCCGATTAAGCCAAACACTTCCAGTTCTCGATCACTCAATCGTTCCATGGCCGAACTGGCTTCCAGAACGCGCCCTCCCACTAATTGTTGCATTAATTTGGCGCTCATTTTTTCGCTCAAATAAATTTCGCCATTTAAAATCTTGCGAATCGCCTCCAGCACCCGTTTAGCCGATTCCTGTTTCATGATGTAACCGGAAGCTCCGCCCCGCAACGCCCGCTCGGCATAGAGCAATTCATCGTGCATGGAAAGAATCAGCACGAGAAGTTTGGGGTATTGCACTTTTATATTTTTAAGCAACTCAATCCCGCTGCTCCCTTTAAGAGAAATATCCACAATCGCCAAATCGGGTTGCAGCGTGGCAATAGCCTCAAAAGACTTGATCGTTTCTTCAAACTGACCGCAGATCATGAGGTCGGGTTCGTGATGGATCATTTGCGCCAGCCCTTCGCGCATAATCGGATGATCATCAACAATTAAAATCCGATGCTTTTTGAGCGAAGCATTGTTTTCTAAAGAAGCCCCGTCGGTTTTCATCGCGTGTTCCGCTCCATCTATCACTGCGGTTTTCTTTAATCAAAGAATGGAATTGACGCAAGACTAATATCGCAAAATAAATATCCAATCAGGAGAAATTTTTACCGCAATAAAACGCGTCCGGCAAATTGAGCGAATGGGAAAAATTGCATTAATATTTCCAGGGAATTTCCGAAAAGCCATTTAAAAACGGAAATTCTGAATATTAGGAACATATTATAAAATGAATCGGCTAATTAACGATTCGTCCTGCTCCTACGGCGCTCTGTTTCCGCTAATAATTCTGACCAATAACACCACAATGGCGACCACCAACAAAATGTGAATTAAACCGCCCATCGTGTAGGAAGTGACGACTCCCAAAAGCCAGAGAATGATTAAAACCACGCATAAAGTCCAAAGCATACTGTTCCTTTTTGTTGTTAAATTTATTGTGAAAATCAGGCGTCGCCACGTTCTTTTACTGGCGGAATTTTTTCTTCTTTAACGCCGGCTTCCGAAGTCGCGGAAATATCCTGCGCGCCCGCTTGCTCAAAAATTTCCTTGGCCTGTTTGGTTTCCGAACTATTTTCCGCATGGACAGAAATGAGAATATTTCCCGCTTTGATTTTTCCTTCGTACCGTTTGGCCTCATATTCGGGAATGCCCATTCCGACCAAAGCGCCGGCAATGCCGCCCACCGTCGCCCCAACGGCAACTCCTCCTAATGCGGCCATGATCGGACCCGCGGCAATAAAAGGACCGACCCCAGGAATGGCCAGCGCTCCGATTCCTGCCAGCCAACCAATCGCTCCGCCCAACACTCCGCCCGTGCCAGCGCCGGTAACAGCGCCTTCGGGCGCTTTGGTGTGTTGTTCGTGCGCAAAATCTTTCGTTCCGGTTTTGTCAGGAAACAAAACAGAAATGTCGTTATCCGAAAACCCAGCCACCTTCAATTCATTGACAATGGACTCGGCTTGAAACTCGCTCGTGGCGATGCAAAAAACAGCTTTAGGCATAAAATTCCTTTTATTTTTATATTTGAAAGACACTAATCCGCACCCATTAACTATCAATCCAACAAAACTTAGCCATCAGGAGCTTACCTATATTTATCCCCGTAAATTTTCCCGCGGGCGGGCAGGTGTTTGCTGGCTGACGAATCTTCAGGAATACAAACTATATTTTCGAATAGACCCAACGGAGGGGAAATCGCCTCATTTGTATTCCACTCAATGGAAACGTTTCCCGATTTCCCGCCGTATACGCGAGCAAAATATTTTCTCCGACAAATTCAATGGCCGTGTAACAAAATGTTCCGTCCGGATCACTTTCAATTGTTTTAATATTCTGCCAGGTTTTCCCTTCATCTTTTGAAAGCGCGGTGTTCAAAGGCGTGCGTTTTCCGCCGTTTGGAGCCTGAGGTTGAAAATTATTATTCCAAACAAGGAATAAATCGCCCGTGCTCGGAATTCGTTTGATGGAAGCGGGAGAAAGTGGCGAAACAATGGACGACACTTCTAAATCACGCCAGGTTTGGCCATCGTCTTTGGAAATCGAAATAAATTGATGGCCCTCATCTGTTCGGCAAAACAAAAAGATTTTTCCATTGCTCAATTCCACCACACCCGGCTCTTGCAACTGAACATTTCCAGTCACTTTTGCTTCCTGACTGCGGTGCCATGATTTTCCAAGGTCATCCGAAAAATAGCAGAAAATTTTTCCCGCTGGATTAAACTTTTTGCCATCTGAAGATTTATGCAACGCCACCGGCATTAATAATCGTCCACTCTTCGTTTGAATCACGCGGTCATTGTTCAAAACGAAATAACCGATTTCATTAATGCAAAGTTTCGGCTCACTCCAACTCAAGGTTTCGTCCGTCGAAAGGCGCATGACTGGCCGACAATCGTCCAGCGAATTTTTCGTCAAATAAAAAAGTGCGATGCGTCCGTCGCTCAAACGGAGCAGCGAAACCGACATCACGTTCAGCTTTCCTTCATTCGGAATGACAACCTGATCTTCTCTCGTCCAGGTTTTTCCGCCGTCTTTCGAAAATCGTCCGGCCAGATAAGCCGCCGCCTCATCACGCGAACCGTTGGTAAAATGACTGTAAACGAATAAAATCTTTCCGTCCTTCAATTGAATAAAAGCGCCTTCGCTGTTGCGCGGATTTCCCGCTCCTGGTGGCAGTAAATAATTTCGCAAAACGAGATTTTGTTCCTGCGCCATCGCGACGGAAAATTTTGCCATGAAAAAAAGCGCGATACAGGTTCTTAAAAATAATTTACACATAAAAACTCCGCAAATTTCTGGCACAATTCTACGCAAACTATGATAAAATTTCGATATATTTGAAATTCGATCCTGTAACGAAAACATTTGAAGTTTCTGTCCGCGAATTGGCGGAGGACGAGGGCTTTCACCGCATCGGATTTGAGCGCGGCGAAGGTTGGAATCGGCTTGGACTTGGAGCCGAATTGCACGCGCGAATTTTAAAAGAACGCTGCGCCGCCAACACCGCTTATCGCTGCGAAGTTTTTCTGCAAACAAAAATTCCGGTCGGCGAATGGACCGCTATTATTTCCGGCCGATTGGATGGCTGCATTGAACAGGAAAAAGGCCAATGGCTGATTGAAGAATTTAAATCGGCCTATTTTTCTGTGGACGAAAAACCGAGCGGCGCGGCTTTTGAACGGCATCGTCGGCAACTTTTGATTTATTGCCATCTCTGGCAATTACTCGGTCACAGTCCCGTTTCGGGCGCGCTGATTTATGTCAATCTCGCCAGCGATACAGAAAATCGACAGGAAGTTTTTTACGACGAATCCCAACAACAAGCCGCCATTCAAAAGCGCTTCGAGCAGTCGCTCGCGATTTGGAAAGCGCAGGAAATTTCGCGCCAGAAAAAAGCGAGCGTTGCCGCGGAACTTCCCTTTCCGCACGAATCTCCGCGTCCGGGCCAGAAGAAATTAATTCAAGCGATTCAAACGGCCGTTCGACAAAAAGAAAATCTGCTGGCCGAAGCCGGCACCGGCTCCGGCAAAACGGCGGCGGGACTTTTTCCCGCGCTGGCCGAGGGGCTGGCCAGCGGAAAACAAATTGTTTTTCTGACGGCCAAAACGTTGCAGCAAAAAATGGCGGTCAACGCCTTGTGCGCGATGAATCGCGACGGCGCATTTCGAACATTGCAAATGCGCGCCAAAGAAAAAATGTGCGCTAATACAGAAGTCATTTGCCACGAAAATTTTTGTCCCTACGCCAAAAATTATCCCGAAAAAATGGAGCGGTCGAAAATTCTCGAGCGCCTCCGCGAAACCCAGACGCATCACGATCCTGATTTGGTTTTTGCCGAAGCCAAACGCGAAGAGGTTTGCCCGTTTGAAGTGCAACTCGAATTGGCCCGCAGTTCCGACGCGATTGTCGCTGATTACAATTACGTTTTTGAACCGGGTGTCGCGCTCAAACATCTTTCTCGCGATGAACTGGAAAATGTAATTCTCATTGTGGACGAAGCGCATAATTTGCCCGATCGCGCCCGCAAAATTTTTTCACCGGAACTGCGCGAAGAGATGGCGCAAAAAGTCATCGGCAAAATTTTCCTGCAATCCGACGAGGTGTTTAAAACTATTTCGGAAACTTTGCAGACGCTTGTTTCGTTGCTGCAAAAATGCGCGGAGATTTTGCCAGGCGGCAATGCCATTGCGGAAACAGCTCCGCCCTTGGAAGAACTTCGCGCGCTCTGGAAAGAGTGGGAGCCAAGATTTATTCGTTACCTGTCCTGGAAACGGGAAGCGAAAATCGCGCAGCCGGACGATGCAATTGTCGAAATTCATTTTGCGCTCCACCGGTTTCTGGCCATATCCAATCTTTACGGGCCGGGCTTCACTTGCGTGGTGGAAAGAACCGCGGAAAATATTCGCTTGGCGCTGATTTGTCTTGATCCCGCGCGACCGCTTTCGCCCATTTTTCGCGCAGCCTCTTCGACAATTTTTTTGTCCGCCACTTTGAATCCGGCTGAACAAATGAAACGCATTCTCGGACTGGAGGCTGATCGCACAATGGCCATTTCCCTGCCGCCGCCTTTCCCGCGCGAAAATCGGAAAATCATGATTCTTCCGCAGGTGCGAACCACCTTCGCGGCGCGCGAAAAAAATTATCCGCGCATCGCCAGACTTATTTCTGAAATGGCCGATGCGCATTCCGGCAACAAATTGGTTTTGTTTCCGAGCTACGCCTTTTTGACCAAAGTGGTGGAAAAAATGCCGGACACGCGCTCTCAACTTTTATTGCAAAAAACAAACGCCTCAGATTTTGCGCGGCACGAAATTCTGCGCGCGCTCGCCACGCCGCCGCCTGAAGGCATTTTGCTTTTTGCCGTGCTGGGCGGAATGTATGCCGAAGGAGTGGATTATCCCGGCGAACTTCTTTCCAGTGTTTTTGTGGTGTCGCCGGCGCTGCCCCAAGTTTCTTTCGAGCGCGAACTTTTGCGCCGTTATTTTGATGAACAGGAACAAGCCGGTTTTGCCTATGCTTATTTGCAACCAGGCATGACCCGCGTCATTCAAGCCGCGGGAAGATTGATCCGAAGTGAAACGGATCGCGGCGCCATTGCATTGCTTTGCCAACGTTTTTTGCAGGAACCGTATCTTACTTTTTTGCCGCGAGACTGGTTCGACGAAAGTCCAGCCGAATTAATTGCGCAAAATCCCGCCGAAGAAATTCGGAAATTTTTTGAGCCGGGGAATTTATTATAAATCACACGGAAAGGACGCTTAGAATCAACTCTTTTCTTTTGGGTCTTTCCATTTTCAAAGACAGCCTCGCCACCGATTACGTGACCGACGCCGTTTTGAAATCCGCCAAGACGTTGCGTTGGGAAAAGGTGGAGAAGGTGAAATGAATCGCGCGCGACGGACGCGGGTAGCACCTGCCTCTGGCGGGTGCGATCCAACGGAGTTTGTCGAGTTCCACATCACCGAGTGCAACGCAGCAGAAACGCGCATTTCAAACAATGCGATTTTATTGCTTCGCACCCGCCAGAGGCAGGTGCTACCCGACGTTGAGCAGCGGCAAAATGGCCAGCCCAACTTGCAAAGACGGCCTCGCCAGCGATGACGTGACCGACGCCGTTTTGAAATCCGCGAAAACCTTGCGCTGGGAAAAAGTGAAGAAGGTGAAATAGATTTCGTAATGGGGAGCGCACGCGGCCCGCGTGCCGATTCGGGCGTCGCGCCCGAATCTTCATTGCAAACTTTCCTGTTTTGGTTCGCCAATTAGTCAGTGGAACGAGTTTTCGGCGCGGACGCCAAAAACAACACGCCAGAGGCGTATGCTCCCAAACCGATTACTTGACCGACGCCGTTTTGAAATCCTCGAAGACGTTGCGCTGGAAAAAAGTAAAATAGATTCTGCGTGTGGCGGTGAAATTATTCGATCTTTTTAGGAATTTCCGGACTAACCCCGGGAATAACAAGCTTCCATTCGCCGTCTATTTTTTTGAACAACAGATCGGTGTGATTTTCACTAGCGGGGTCGTCAATTTTGGTTCGTCCGCTTAAATGAAAATCTACCACATCAGCGTAACTGGTTTTCGTTCCATTTGCGCCCTCCTGCGTAAAGTCAGTGACACCACCGCCATCGAGCCAGAGTTGCTGCGAATCGCCCTTGGTCGCGACTCTTAGAATAAGCAGCAATCTGCTTGCGAGTTGTTGTGCTAAAATGTCGGAAATTCCTTCGTCTCTGGCTTGAGCAAGAAGTTCGGGAGGCAAGTGAACCATGTTAAGCAAATTGGTTGGTTGGCTCTGTGCCGCCCACAAAACGCTTTCGGCTGCCGCTTCGGGCACCTCGTTGCCCACATTATGTAGTTCTTCGATTTTGCGCAGTTCTCGCAGTTTCCATGCTGCGCGTGGCGCTGCTGGGGGTGATTGTTCAATTGTCGGAGTCTTGGAATTGCTCGCTTCCGCCAGTTGCCGTCTCAGTAATCCTACTTCCCCTCGGAGCTTGAGCAATTCGCTTGAATTGCGGTTCAAGCGCTCAATTTCCTCACGCGAGACGGCGAGTTGCTGTTCCGAGCCTTTTCGTTCGTATTGCAAATGCTGGATTTGTTCCGTCAGCGGCGATTGCCCTTCTCGCAGTGTTTTCATTTTCTTTTGGAGATTTAAAACGCGGCGCTCGTGGTAAATTCCTACGCCCGTCGCAACAACAATCGCGGCAGTAATCAGCGTTTTTTGTAATGTAGTCATGGCAATGGTTTTGGTTGCAGCGATTGCGGTTGAAGTTTGAACGACTTTTCCAGCGAGAGAAATGGCGGTCGAAATCATGGCAGCCAATCCAATCGGTGCGGCGTGAACGGCATTCGTCGAAATCAAAACCACCAAGCCGCTCGCGCCGATCGTCACGTTTCGTTTCGAGAAAAATTCGCGCAAACGTTCCACGGCGCGGCTCACTCGTTTTTGCGCGGCGTCCTCGCCTACGCCTAAAGTTTTTCCCACGTCGCGCAGATTTTTGTTCTCGAAATAACGAAGGAGAATCGCGGCGCGATCGGGTTCATCAAGCGTTTCCATCGCTTCGTCGAGCCACGGTTCAATCTGCGTCCAGTCGGAGGAAGTTGCATTCATATCGGCGAGTTCCACGGCCATTTGTTCGCGAGCCTGGCGACGCGCTTCGCCTCGCGAAACATTCAGCGCGGTGCGTCGCGTGACCTGATAAAGCCACGCGGCCAAAACGGTGTCGGGTTTCAGTTGTTGAGCATTGCGCGCGAGGTCGGTGAAAACGGATTGAGTGATGTCTTCGGCGAGTTGCGATGATTTCACCTGTCGCAACGCCGCCGAATAAATCAAATCGAGATGGCGCGCGACGAGTTCGGTAAAAGCTTTCTCCGAGCCTCGCGCATAATCGCGCAACAAATCCAAATCCGTTGTCATCTTCATAAATATATCCCCGCCGGAAATCGGATTCCGACAGACTATTTTTAAAACTTTGCAACCAACCGGGTAGCATCTGCCTCTGGCGGGTGCGAAAAAAAAGTGTAGCCCGTCAAAAAATCATTATAACAAATGGGGGAATTTAGCTTCGCACCCGCCAGAGGCAGGTGCTACCCCACGCATGAATCCCTCCATGCGAAGGGGTAAAAAAATCTTGAAACATTTTTCGCTGTGCAACGTCAGAAGAATCAGTTAATTGAATTCCACGTTATGAAAAATAAAATTTTGACTTGGGCTCTCGCTTCCACTTTTTCCGTCGCAATTTTCACCGCCACCGCCGCTGAAAAAAAGAAAAGTGAAACGAAAGTGGACATTAGCAAACTTCCGCCCGCTTCCGATAAAAAAGATGTGACTTACGCCAAAGAGATCAAGCCGATTTTTGAGAAGTCGTGCTTCGGTTGTCATGGCGCCGAAAAGCAAAAAAACAAACTTCGTCTCGATAGTCTGGAGGCTGCGTTGAAGGGCGGAGAAAACGGACCGGACATTATCAAAGACAAGAGTTCCGAAAGCCCACTCGTTCATGCCGTCGCGGATTTGCTGGATGAGGATGGAAATATGCCGCCTGCGGAGAAACGCGAAAAATATCCGGCTCTGAGTAAAGACCAGATAGGTTTGATTCGCGCCTGGATTGATCAGGGCGCAAAATAATTTTTCGCTAATTTTTTTGGAGCGGCGGATTTAAAATTCGCCGCTTTTTTTTATTCTTTCGTTCGATAAAAGCGGCGAGAAAAGTTGCTGCTGTTTCCATCGGTAAAATCGAA